>JALUWM010000042.1 GCA_027019465.1 Campylobacterales bacterium | reverse complement strand
AGGATAATTTTAATATTATGCATCTCATTGTTATGAGTATCTATCTTTGCCAGAAAATATATAAAGCTAAAAAATAGAAATAGTCCGATAAGACCAGTCTCAACAAATGTATTAAGATAGTACTGATGAAGATGCGTGTAATGATAGGCATTTAATTTTTTATCTGGGAAATATTTCTGGAGGAGCTGATTTTTGATTGAATTTGTCATTCCTGTTCCCTCCCCAAAAATAATATCTTTATGCTCAATAAATTTAACTGCAATCACATAAGATAGCAATCTATTGCCAACAGAGGTGTTGTAATTTTGTTGTGAGATTGCTTGATTGATATCGATATAAATATCTTTAGTTCTTTGTTGAAATTGCGGAAAAGAAAAATAAGCTATAGTAAACATTCCAATAAGTAGAACAAAAGTTGTAATAATGTGTTTTCTATGTTTTTTATTGAGTGCCCAGAGAAAGTAGATTATAAGAGAGGCAATAAGTGTAACTTGTCCTGTCCTGCCTCCAGATAGGACAAGATTACCAGTCATAGTAATGAGAAACACAATATAGAAAAATTTAATTACTTTATTATCTTCTGAGTGTAAAAGCTCATAATATGTAATTAAAATTGCTAGACAGATAATAACACTATACGGTATGTGGTTCATAAAAAAGACAGGAAAACCATCTTTTGGGTAAAGCCATAAATGAAGTTCGATGCCATAGGATATTATCTCATTGACAAATACAGTAAGTAAAAAAAGTTTTGTAAATGTCCGTATTGTTTTTTTTGTCGCAATTGTAGCAAACAAAATAAAGGGGAGAAGAAAAAAATAAAAGTTGTTAGAAATCCAGTCGTAGTAAAATCTTGTATGCTCTGTCCATATAAAAGAGAGCAGATTATAAAAATAGTAGAGTAATAAAAATATAACAGCTTTGTTAGATAAAAAAACTTTTAAATCTTGTTGTGTGATAGTTTTTATCCATAAAATTCCTGCGATTACAAGAAATATTTTTGATTTTAAGGGATTAAATGTTGCACAAATAATAGATCCATAAAGTAAAACTGTAATGTACTGATTTAGTTCAAATTTTTTCAATATATTAACTATCTGTTTCATGAAGCATGTCCTTGAGAGTTTTAAGCAAAAGTTGATGGTCAAAATTTTGGATTGAGTTTTCTTTTGTGTTTGGAGCAAAGATAAGTTTATAGTTATCGGCAATGGGAGAGAATCGAGAAAAATTCGTCGGATCTTGACTATAAATACCTATAAAAGGTTTTTTAAGCGCAGAAGCTATATGAATTACCGAAGTATCTGGTGTTATAATGATATCTGTAGCATTTACTAGTGCCATAACATCAAAAATATCTCTTGTGGGATAAGAGAGCAAAATATTATGGTGTCGCTGTGCATCTAAAAGAGCTTGAATTTTTTTTCTCCTTTTTGGAGTCGATATGATAATAAAAATAATATTTTGAAATTTATTTGCCACGTCAGAAATAATTTGTTGCAAGTCTTTCGTATTAATGCTTCTTAATTGATTACTCCCATCTATATTTAAAAGTACACTTTTCTCTTTTTTAGGCATAATTTGCTCTATAAATTGTTTTGCCTTTAAAAGAGCATCTTCTTTAAGATAGATATCTAGCTTTTTCATTGAGGGGTTGAAGTGAATATGCAATAGCTTTAACACAGAGAAAAAGTGTTCTAGATTATGTTGTTTTGGAGATATTCTTAAGACTAGGTCATAACAGTAGTCATTGGAAATATTGTATCTATTTGATGATTTTAACGTTACCATATATTTAGAGTTTAATAATTTTAAATATAGGAAATTACCAAACTTTATGGAAGAGACATCAACAACAAGATCATAGTTTTTGCTACGCAACTTTCCTAAGTCAAAAAGAGATTTTTTAAACTTTACCCATTTATAAAGGGTGAAAGTTTCTGAAACATATGGATTATTTTCAAACATAAAGCTATTGTCTTTGCCAGCCAAAATATCTATATCTATTAAAGGAAAATGTTGTTTTATCTCTCTTATTAAAGCAAAAAGTATAATAGTATCACCAATTTTAAAGCGAGCATTAATGAGAATGTTTTGAAATAGTTTTGGCGCTGTTTTGTTGCTCTTCTCTTTACATAAAAAAGATAAAAATAATCTTTTAAAAGCAATCATAATATTTTTTTCTATTTTTTTTAGGAAACCCAGATAGACCAAACAAAAACAGGTGCCATCCGTTTTTTCTTTTACAAGATCTTCGAAATAACTTTAAAAGGATCTGAAGCAATAAAATTTTTTGTGAAAAAAATCCAAAATGTTTAGAGAGTAGATAGGTGTTGTTTAGCAGTTTCGTATCGTTATTTACAGAAAATGGATATTTACCATTGGCATGTTTTCTCTCCAGCACGTTTGCACATGAAAAACCACAGTTAATATCATTTCTAATTAGTTTAATATTCCCAAGATTTTGTATAAATTTATTTAAGGTATTAAAATCATCATTTTTAGAGTTATTATCTACAACAATAATTTCATACTTAATATGCCTTGTATGGGCAATTATGCTTTTTATTAATTCAATTGTATGGATGCTTGAATTGTAATTTATCGTAATAAATGATACTTCATTATTATTTATTTTCATTTTACTTCCATAAAAAAAGAGAAATGCAGATGATAGCAGTTAGGTTTTTTACTGCCAATTTTTTGCTCTTATCTCTTGTATGTACTCTTTAATGCTTCGTGTTGCCTTCCACCCAAGAGCCTCTGTTTTTGCTGTCACTACATCTGCTGTCATTCTATTGCCTTTTCGCTTGGGCAGCATCTGTATCTCTCCGCCAAACATTTTTGCAATCTCTAGTATGCTATAAGCCTCCGGGCTTCCTATGCCAAATTCATCTCCCTCTCCGCTCTCTCCTACAAGTACAAGACCG
>JALUWM010000041.1 GCA_027019465.1 Campylobacterales bacterium | reverse complement strand
AAATGGCAAAAAACTGTTCCGAATTGGGCTGAAATTATCTCTCAGTTTGGTATAATATTTCAAGAAAGATTAGAGCCTTATTTAAGATGATGATTTATGCCTTACACAAAGTTTGGGACGGTCTCTTTTACGCAAAATTTAACACTCAAAAAACAAACGCATTAGTTGATAGACTGCTTAACACAAAGACAAATTCAGACTTTGATGTTTTAGTTATTGCAGGAGATATAGGACACTATAATGACGATAATGTCTATTTCTTATCTCTTTTAGCTAAATATTACAAAAAAGTATTGATAACTTGGGGCAATCACGATTTGTATCTTTTGCCAAATAATAGAGAAAAATATAATTATAATTCTTTTAACAGGCTTAATGAATTTAAAGAAATGATTAAAGAGATAGATAATGTAGTTTTTTTAGACGGTCAAAAAGTAGAGTATCAAGGTATAACTTTTTGGGGGAGCGGATTATGGTATGATGTTGCAAGTTTAAGCCATTGGGCTGATTATATGAATGATGCAAAATATATATATGACACTAAAAAGCCTTATAAAATAGTTATGCCGTATGACTGGTATCCGACAAAATTTAATTTTAACACAAACAGGCTATACAAAAAAGAGCTTGAAAAGATAGAAAAGTTAGACAGAGCCGATGTGATAATTTCTCATATCCCTCCTATTAATTTTGGAGTGTCAAAAGATATGGGAGATAATTATTATTTTGTTCCTTACGGGGAAAAGATAATAGAAAAAATTAAGCCTAAAATTTGGATATTCGGGCATACTCATATCAAAAGAGATTTGAAGTTTGGGAAAACAAGGCTTATTTGCAATCCTTTGGGCTATCCTGACGAGAATAGGGAGTTTAAGATAGAGAGTGTGGAGGTATAACTTAATAATCAAACAAATTGTAAGTGAATTTTTTATGTTTATATACATAATTTTATTACAATTTTTTATGTTCACAAACCTAAAAAGGACTTAAATTATAGACTTATAATGGAGATGTAATGAATTCAGTTAAAACTAAATACATAGACTTAATATCTGGAAGAGAAGAGTTAGAAAATTTGTTAAACAGCAATTACGATTTTAATAGAAATGTGTTAATTTCAATTATTAATCCTTATAACAAATATGAAAATGTCAAAAAACAAATCTTTTGTTTAGAGGATTTTTTGATATCGGATAAAGAAGAGCTATTATTTCCTGTTTATGCAGGAAATGGAAAGTTTAAAAAAAGACTTTTTACTAAAAAGAATATTAATCAAGTAAAAAAATACCTACAAGGTATGAGAAGATATTTGCAAAAGGCAATAGATACCAATGTGCTTTTTGATATGAATGCAGTGCCTTTAAAACAAAAGTATAAAAAAAGATTTTTTGATGTATTAAGTGTTTTCTTTTGGGATGTTACAGAAGATTTGGAATTTTATAAACCTATTAGCAAAAAAGAGACAAAAGAGATAGCAAAGTTTATCCATAAGCATAAAAATAGCAAAAAATATATTATTCATTGTTCGGCAGGAATATCAAGAAGTGCAGGTGTAGGTATGGCAATCCATTGCTGTTTGGATTTTGACGGGGATATAAGCAAATTCAAAAAAGAGATTTGCGATATTTATAATCACGAAAGATACAAACCTAACGAGTATGTGTTTGAAAAGATTTGTAGGGCATATAGGGAGATTTTCTCTTAAAAAAATTACAAAAGGAAACAAATTAGATTATTTTTTATTTATAATAAGCAAAAAAAAGGATTATAAGATGAGTTGGGCTACTTTTATTACTCAAGATGTTAATAATTCTATAAGTGATGAAAATAAACATTATTCTGAAAAGCAAATAATAGAAATTTTTAACAAGAATATTAGTGAGTTAAATACCGATGATGTTTATGTTTTAAAAACAATTTTTACTGAAAGTTTTTTACAGGCATTTTATAATTTTTTAAAAGAAACAAAAATTAATCTTTTAAAAGCACAAGAAAAATATAATTTTTTGAAAAATAAAATAGGGGTAAAAAATGAAAAATTTGAATGGTTTTTTGGAATTTGATTTTAAAAAACAAATAAATGCTTTTGATTATGTTTATAAAGAGTTGTTAAAAAACTTACCAAAAGAAGTATGGAGTTTTGGAGGAGGAACTGCATTGTCATTATATCGTTTTAGACATAGAGCAAGCTTTGATATAGATATATTTATAAATGACCCTCAATATTTTAGTTATTTATCTCCAAAATTTTATTTAGAAGAAAGTGATTATTTTCAAGATAATTATATAGAAACTGCAAATCAGATTTCTCTAAGAACAAAAAATAATATTAAAGTAGATTTTGTTTTAACACCTCCTTTAACTAAAAGACCTTTTGAGGTTATTAGAGATAATAACAAAGAATTTCAAATAGAAACTATTAAAGAAATTATTGCTAAAAAAATTTTTTATAGAAAAAAAGATAATAAAACAAGAGATATTTTAGATATTGCATATGCAATTAATGAAAATCCTTTAATTTTAAAAGATTTACTTGATGAAGAAGCAATAAATTTGGATATTTTGTTTGATTTTAAACAATCTTTAAATATTTTAAATCAAAATCAATTTATTGAAGAATTAGAGAAAATAATGCCTTCTAAAAAAATGGAAAAAATAGGATATGACGCAAAAAATATTATATTAGAAAATATAGATGAAATTGTAAAATTAAAAAAATTTGGAATTGATTTAAAAGGCATAGAAACAAAATCTTTAAACGAAGTAGAAATAAAGGAGTTAGACAATAAACCAAACCAAAACAAAAAACCAAAGCCTTAAAACAATGCCCCTAATCCCATTAACTCCCCAAGACCTTGAGAAAGTTAAAATCAAAATACCAAAAAGATATTTTTCTTTACCTGCTTTTTGGTCTTCTCCGGATATTCTTGATTTTACCCCTGAGCAGTATATATGGATAGCTTTAAAAAACGCCTGTTCTT
>JALUWM010000040.1 GCA_027019465.1 Campylobacterales bacterium | reverse complement strand
ATGCCAAAGAACCATTTTTCCGATTCTGCCAAGTCCGTTAATTGCAATTTTTGTTTTTGCCATATTTTCTCCTTTTCGTTTGTATTCATATAATTATACATAAATATTATTAAAATAACCTTATTAAGATAAATAGAACAAAAAATTTGTGTTTTGTTTTAAATTATAGTATAATTTTGTCTCAAAAACTAAAAATGCCCTCCTTGCTCCAAAGCAAAAGGGGCTAACAAGCCAAAAGGAGATTTAATGAGTCTTAGACATTATGAAACGCTTTTTATTCTTAAGCCTACATTAAGTGATGAAGAAAAAGCGACAATTGTAGAAAATATTAAAAATGTAATCGCACAAAAAGACGGTGAAGTAGTCGCAGTTGACAATATCGGAGTTAGAGAACTTGCTTATCCAATCAATAAATTTGAAAGAGGTCATTATTATATAGTTTATTACAAAGCACCTGGTGATGCAGTTTTAGAACTTGAAAGACAAATGAGATATAACGAAGAACTGCTAAAATTTATGACTGTTAAATATGAAAGTAAAAAAGATATTAAACGCTGGGAAGAGATGAGCAAAAATGTATAACAAAGTTATACTAGTAGGTAATCTTACCCGTGATGTGGAACTTAAGTATACTCCAAGCGGAACGGCTATTGCTAAATTCGGTTTGGCTACAAACAGAACTTATAAAGATTCTATGAGCGGTGAAAATAAACAGGAAGTTATGTTTATTGATATTACTGTTTTTGGAAGAAGTGCGGAGGTTGCCAATCAGTATTTAAAAAAGGGCAAAAAAGTTCTTATTGAAGGAAGACTTGTATTAGACCAATGGGTTGATGCAAGCGGAAACAAAAGAAGTAAACATTCAATAGTTGCTGAAAAAGTGCAGTTTATGGATAATAAAAATCAAAATTCAGGTCAAGAATATGGATATCAATCATCCGTTTCTGCACCTAAACCACAGCCACAGATGCAACAACCAACAAAAACTCAAGCAGTTCCATCAATTGATATTGATGAAGAAGATATACCATTTTAAAGGATAGATAATGGCAGCAGATCCAAAGAAAAAATTCGGAAAAAAAAGATGTAAATTTTGTGAAATGAAAGTTGATTATATCGGATATAAAGATTTAAATTTAATTAAATATTCTTTATCTGAAAGATATAAAATTATGCCTAGACGTCTTACAGGGACTTGTAAAAAACACCAAGATATGGTTCAAAAAGCTATTAAAAGAGCAAGACAAGTAGCATTTATCCCTTATGTTGTAGATAGAGAAAAAGTTGTTGAGAATCCATTTGATATTATCAAGCCACTTAAAGGGTAAACCTTTGTGGCTACTCTATATATAAACAAATCTAATCTTTTTAAAAACTTAGATAAAATTTCTTCAATTAATCCAAATATTTTAGCTGTTATAAAAGATAATGCCTATGGGCACGGAATTATTACTGTTTCAAAACTTTTAAAAGAGTATGGAATTAAAAAAGTTTGTGTTAGAAACATTGATGAAGCGGAGATTATAAAAGGATTTTTTGAAGAAATTTTGATTTTTAATCCTACAGGTGCAAGAAACGCCAAAAATATTTCTTATTCTATAAATTCTATTAAACAACTCAAAAAAAACAAACACCCTTATATTCATCTAAAAATAGATACCGGAATGCATAGAAACGGGATTTTGGAAAATGAAATTAGAGAAGTTTTAGAAATTTGTTTAAAGAAAAATTTCAAAATAAGAGGAGTTTTTTCTCATTTTTGCTGTAGTGAAGAAGAAAACAGCGATACATTTATTCAATATGAAAAATTTAAAGAAATAAAAGAAAAAATAGAGAAATTTTGTAAAAATAACAATTTAAAAAAACCTATTTTTCATATTGCAAATTCAACTGCTCTTAATAAACTTCCTGATACATTTGATTTTGTCCGTCCAGGTATTGCTATGTATGGAGGCATTGAAGGATATAAAGCGATTATGAGTTTAGTGGCTAAGGGAGTTAGTGTAAGAGAAATAGAAAATGACGGGGTTGGGTATAATAAAACATTTTTCAGTAAAGATAAAATAAAATTAACTACTGTTGATATTGGATATGCCGATGGAATTCCATATTTCAAAAATGGATGTCAGTTAAAAGAGACAAAAGCTGTTGGTAAAATTTCAATGGATTATATGTCTGTTTTAGGAGAGTATAAAGAAGTAGTGGTATTTGATGATATTAAAGAGTTTGTAAAAAATTTTGATACGATAACTTATGAAATTTTGGTAAAAATGTCTCCAAGAATAAAAAGAGTTGTTATTGAGTGAATGGGTTTATGAGTGGATGAGTAAATGGGATGTAAAAGAAAAATGAAAAATACTCAAAGCATAGATAAGTTTAGTCTATTTGATTTTAAAGGAAATGTTTGAAACCAATTAGTGTAACGGGGCTTAATACTCAGATAAAGTCTATTTTAGAATCCCATTTTCAAATTGTTTTAGTAGAAGGCGAGGTTAGTAAAGCTGTTTATCACTCTTCAGGACATTTATATTTTGTTATAAAAGATGAAAATTCCTCTGTTAGCTGTGCTATGTGGAGAAGTAATTTATCTAAAATGAAATTTAAAGTAAAAGAGGGTGATAAAATTTTAGTATATGGGGCTGTTAGTTTATATATGCCAAGAGGAGAGTATAAACTTATTGCCCAGAATATAGAGCCAAGCGGAATAGGCGCTTTACAAAAGGCGTATGAAGAGCTAAAAGTTGAGCTTAAAAAATTAGGTTATTTTGATGAGAGTAAAAAAAAGCCACTTCCTAGATTCCCTAAAAAAATTGCCATTGTAACTTCTGCTACCGCTGCTGCTTTACAGGATATGTTAAGAATTGCCAATAAACGATGGAGGCTTACTAAATTTTATCTTTTTAATACTTTAGTTCAAGGTGAAGAGGCGGCAGGGGATATTGCTAAAAAAATAAAAATGGCTGATGAGTTTAGATTTGAAGACGGAAGGGGATTTGATTTGATGATTGTAGGAAGAGGAGGGGGAAGTAAAGAGGATTTATGGCCATTTAATGAAAAAGTTGTGGCAGATGCTATTTTTGAATCTAAAACTCCCGTAATTTCAGCAGTGGGACATGAAGTTGATTATTTAATAAGTGATTTTGTAGCAGATAAAAGAGCAGCAACTCCATCTAATGCAATGGAAATTGCTCTGCCTGATAGTAATGAAATATTGATGATGATTGATGAAATGATTAATGCTTTTAATTATAAACTTCAAAGTATTTTAGCCAAAAAAGAGAAATCTCTAAATCATTTAAAAGAAATTTTTGAAGCAAATTCTATAGAAAAAAAGCTTAATATGAAATTAGAAAATATCAAAATTATAAAAAATAGATTTTTTAATCAAATAAAATTTATTTTAAATAAAAAGATTAATAACATAGAGATATTAAAAAATGAATTTAATGCTCTTTCCCCTTATTCAAGAGTTGAAAAAACAAAAAAAGAGATTGAAATATTAAAAATTCAGTTTCAAAATTCTATTAAAAATAAGATTTTCATAAAAGAGAATGAAGTTAATTCTTTAAAAAACGCTTTTGAAATGTTAAATCCAAAGAAAAGAGAAGGTATTGATATTACAAAAAATGGTAAAAAAATAAAATTATCAGATTTAAAAACAGATGATATTTTTGAAGTTGTAAATACAAAAAGAAAAATTACATCGAAAGTTCTTGAAATTACTACTCATAACTAAAAAATTTTTTAAATTTGTCGATTATTTATATAAGGAATGATTTTTGCTTAAATTTAAAAAAAGGTAATAAATGAGGGTTACTCAATTTACTTATTATAATAATTTTATTAATAATCAGCAACAGGATTTGAGTGAATTAAATAAAGTCGAAGCACAAATTGCAAGTGGTAAAAAAATAGAAAATATATATGATAATCCGATTATTTATGAAAAAGATTTAAGCTTTAAAGAAGAAATAAATTCTTTTGAAGAGGTTAAAAACAGTGCTTTATTTGCTAAAACTTTTGCAAATGAAACGGATACAACCCTAAATGATATGACAAACACTCTTACAAGTTTTAAAACAAAACTTTTAGAAGCGGCAAATGATACAAATAATTCTTCAAACAGAGAGGCTATTGCAAAAGAACTTGAATCTGAGCTTACACATTTAAAAGATTTGGCAAATACTTCAATTGACGGGAAATATATTTTTAGCGGTAGTGCTTTTAATAAAAAACCTATTGATGATAATTTCAAATATCAGGGAAATGATGCAAAAGTAAAAGCTTTTTTAGGTGCTGGAATTGAGAGGGCTTATAATATTGATGGAAAAAGCCTTTTTTTGGGGAGAGATGATGATTATAAAAAGCATACCACTTTAAATGTTATCCAGTATAATAAAATGAAAGCAAATCGTGAATTTGTGGTAAGAGGAAGTGATGGGAAACTTTATATAGATAAAAATATAACAAAAGATGGTAAAATTCCCGATTCAACTGCACCTGATGTAAATGAACCTATAACAGTTGATAATGAAATAAGAAGTTTAACTGGTGTTTCTGATAAATATGACAGCACTACCGATACATATTCAGATGGAACAAGTTATTTTTATCTAAAAGGTAAAAAGCCTGATGGAGAGAATTTTTTTACTAAATTTTCTTTAAGTAATTCAGATAAAGTAAGTGATTTACTCGATAAAATAGGTGAAGCTTTTGGAAATACATCTACTTCAAGTGTTGTTAATATTTCTTTAAATTCTGATGGGGAAATTGAGATTAAAAATACTAAAAGCGGTAAAATGATTAATGATTTTTTTATGGTGGCAAGTAATAAAAATGAACCTTCTATAAATGATTTGGTTAAAAACGGAGATTATATTGTTAAGTTTCAACAAAGTGGATTTAATTCTACAAGAAATGAGACACAAATAACTGCTACAAATAAAGATTTTGATAACAGGATTTTTAAATTTGCAAGCACATTTAAATTAATGAATAATTCAAGAGATGCCATAAATAGCGATTTAATTCAAAATGTAATAGGAACTACAGCTTATGACCCTGTTAATAAAAAATATTCTACAATAGACCATTTAAATTTAACAGGAACTGATACGAGTGGAAATAGTGTAAATGTGAATTTGAATGTAACTTCAAGTACTACTATGAATGATTTAGTTAATGAAATTAAAAATAATTTTGGGAATGTGAATGTCTCTTTGGAAAATGGTAAATTAATAGTTACAGATAATACAATTTCTAAAACCGAAACTTCAAAACTTTCTTTGTCTATAATAGCACAAGATAGTAATAATAATGATTTACAAGCTTTTAGGAGTGATGATATTGTTAATTCAAATAATGTTTATATGCAAAAAAAGGGTAATGTTTTAAGTTCTAATGTTTCACAGATTGAAAAAGATAAAATAATCTATTATAAAGATAATCAAAAAATTGTAGAAGATAATCCTAATGCTCAGCAGTTTGCTACAAAAGACACAACTTTAATGAATGTAATGGGGGATGATGCAACTCCAAAAGATATTAATATTAATTTTAAAGATATAAATGGAGTTGAAAAAAAAGCAAAAATTGAACTTAGGGATACAATAAAAGCTATACCTGCAACATATGAATCATCAAATGATTCTATTATAATGGATCCAACTAAAAAGAGTAATTCTACAAATAAATATTATGAAACAATGGGAAAGAGTATTATAGATAATACTGGGCATCATGTAGATGTGAAGTATCTAAAAGTAAGTGACGGTTCCACTACAAAAGAGATAGCTATAGATGACAATACAACATTTAAAGATATTATTAATAATTCAGGAGGGCTTTTAACTAATTATACTAACGGAAAATTTACCACGGCAAATAATAATGTAACAATTACTCTTCAAGATATTAATCAAAATGATTTACAAGCTGGATTTAAATCAAATTATCAGATTGATTTAAATAATGATGGTAAAATTAGTTATGGAGAAATATTTAATATTTTTGATGATAAAGGAAATTTAACTCCTGCTCACACTCAAATAAAAACAATTTCAACTCTTGATCCTGTTACTTGTAAGCTTTGCCAAAGTGAACAAATTAATAAAGGAGTTACATTCAAGCAACTTGGAGATGTCTTTTCTATGCTTGGAAGTGATGATATTTCTCCAAACTCTTTTGATGTTTATAATAATAATTTAAAAAATGCCGAAAATAAAGTAAGTATGGATTTGAATAATAAAGGTCAAATAAATATAAAAGATAATACGGCATCTCCTTCTAAAATGGATATTAGTATGTATGCTTCTTCTTTGACATCGGCTTTTTTTGATAATGAGAGTTCAAGTGTAAATAATTCAGGTTCTAATCAAACATTTTCTATTACAGTAAATGGAGATAGTTATTCTATGAATGTAAATTATAAGGAAAAATTACATTCTTTTATTGATGATATAAATTCCGGTAAACTTAAAGATTCCAGTGGAAATTCGTTAAATTTAAAAGCTTATTACAAAAGTTCTCATATTTATCTTGATTTTTCAAATGTGAATGGGAAAATAGATAGTATTGATGATTCTGGTTTAGTAACTGATTTCAAAAAAAGAGACGATAATTCTTTTACAACACAGGAAAATAACGCGATAACAATAGATGAGCCTCAGATTGATTTTTTCGGGACACTTCAAAAGGCGATAGAAGCTGTTAAAAACGGCCAAAATTATGCAAATGCCAATTCTAACGATCCTAGAAATTTTGGTATACAAGGAGCACTTGAAGCAATAAAACATGTAATGGATAGGGTTGGAAGAGAAGATGCTACAACAGGAGCCGTCTCACAAGAATTTGATATGAGTATTCAAAGAGTTGATATGTTAAAAAACCATGTAATTACTTTACAATCAGATAATATTGATACAGATATAGGTGCCGCTTCAATAAGATTAAATTCTCTTAAACTTTCATATCAGGCGCTTTTAGCTAGTATTTCAAAAGTAAATAATTTGACGCTTCTTAACTATTTAAGGTAAAATTACATTAAAAAAGGATAGATTATTTTAAAAAAAGCTTTTTTTATATTTCTTTTTGCTGTAATTTTATTTTTGGGTATTGCGACTATTGTTCCAAATTCTCATTATGTAGGTAAATTCGGTGCGTTTTTTGGAAAAACTGATTTTACTTTGTTTGGATATTTGTCTTTATTTTTTATTTTATATCTTTTTTGGATTTTATATATTGCATATAAACAAAAATTTGATTTCAAAAATTCTTTAATGGTTTTAGGTGTGTTGATTTTACTTTTTGATTTACTTTTTTTGCAAAGTCTTATTATAGAAAAAGGAGTAATTGGTAATTTATTTATTAAAAGTCTTGAGAAATTTATTGGTGTTTTTGGTATTATCTTACTTATTTTGGTGCTTGGAGCTTGGGGTATATTTATGATATTTGAAGAAAAAGTATTTAAATATTTAAAAAAAATAAACCTTAAAAATAATAAATCTCTAGATAATGAAGTAAAAAATAAAACACTTCAAACAGATAAAAATATTAAAGAAGATTATTATAAAAAAGCCAATGAAAAAAAACTTAATGATAATTTTGAATATAGTGTGGAAAATATAGCAATTGATGAACCTGAAGAGGAAATAAAAAAAGAGTTTAATCAAAAAGAAACTAAAGAAGAAATTAAGCTTGAAAATAATTATGAAAAGCCTATAAAAAATATTAAAGAAAATATAGAAATCAAAGAAGATAAAGAAGAAAATGAAAAAAAAGAGACATTACAAAACAATGAAGAAAAAGCAGTTCCAAAAGTAACACATGCAACAGAACTTGAAGATACAAAAAAACTTCTTTCAGAGATAGAAATAGGTAAAAGAAATAAGCCAAAAGATTGGAAATTTCCTTCTTTAGGATTTTTAACAGAACCTCCAAAAGTAAAAAAAGAGGTAAATGAAGCAGAAATTGACAAAAAAATAAAAATTTTAATAGAAAAACTAAAACAGTTTAAAGTAGAAGGTGATGTGGTTAGATATTATGTCGGACCTGTTGTTACCACATTTGAATTTAAGCCTCTTCCCCATATAAAAGTTAGTAAAATTTTAGCACTTCAGGATGATTTGGCAATGGCTCTAAAAGCTCAGTCTATAAGAATTCAGGCACCAATTCCTGGAAAAGATGTAGTAGGAATTGAAATACCTAACGAAAAACAAGACACTATTTATTTAAGAGAGATTTTGGAAAGTGATATTTTTCAAAATTCAAAATCTCCTTTAACTTTGGCTCTTGGAAAAGATATAGTTGGTTCTTCTTTTGTAACAGATTTAGCAAAATTACCGCATTTACTTATTGCCGGGACTACGGGAAGTGGTAAAAGTGTTGGAATTAATGCTATGATTTTATCTTTGCTTTATAAAAACTCTCCAGATGAGCTTAAAATTATAATGATTGATCCCAAAATGCTTGAATTTTCTATTTATAATGATATTCCTCATCTCTTGACTCCTGTAATTACAGAACCTAAAAAAGCGATTACAGCTCTTAATGCAATGGTAAAAGAGATGGAAAGAAGATATAAATTAATGGCTAAAATGAAAGTTAAAAATATAGAAAATTATAATAAAAAATGTGATGAAAAAATGCCCTATATTGTTATTATTATTGATGAACTTGCAGATTTAATGATGACTAGCGGAAAAGATGTTGAATATTCTATTGCAAGACTTGCCCAAATGGCAAGAGCCAGTGGTATTCATCTTATAGTTGCGACACAAAGGCCAAGTGTTGATGTCGTAACAGGACTTATTAAAGCAAATCTTCCAAGTAGAATCAGTTTTAAAGTAGGTCAAAAAATTGATTCAAAAGTTATTTTAGACCAGTTTGGGGCTGAGAGTTTACTTGGAAGAGGGGATATGCTTTTTACACCTCCTGGAATTACGGGTTTAATAAGACTTCATGCCCCTTTTACTACAGAAGATGAGATAGAAACAATAGTTGAATTTTTAAAAACACAAAGAGAAGTAGAGTATGATAATTCTATTATAAACACAATAGAAAATAAAGAGTTTGCAGAAGAACTTGATGATGTTGATGAATTATTTGAAGAAGCTAAAAATATTATAATTACAGAAAATAAAACAAGTATAAGTTATCTTCAAAGAAGGCTTCAAATTGGATATAATAGGGCAGCAAATATTATTGAACAGATGGAAAGAAAAGGAATATTATCACCTCCAAATTCAAGAGGGCAAAGAGAAATTTTAAAAGGATAAGAATGAAAAAATTTTTTTTAGTAGGAAGTTTAGTATTTTTTATTGGTTGTGCTGATAAACCGTTAGCAACAAATATTGTTCAGTTAGCTGGTAATCAAAAAGTTGCGGGATGGGACACTTCTAACAATATTCAAAAACCAAAAATAGTAATTAAAAAAGTATATATAAAAGAAAAATTATTGGATTCTGATAATGATGGAGTTCCTAATAATATAGACAAATGTCCAAATACCCCAAAAGGAATGATTGTAAATCATTATGGATGTCCAATTATTACAACATTGAGATTTAATTTTGATTTTAATAAGTGGAAAGTTAAAACAATTTATTATCCAAAGATTAAACAAATTGCCAAAATTTTAAAAGCCAATCCTAAATTAAAAATAGAAATAGATGGATATACCGATAATATAGGAACTAAAGCTTATAATTTAAAACTTTCCTTAAAAAGAGCTGAAAGTGTAAAAAATATTTTAGTAAACACATATAAAATTAATCCTAAAAGAATAATAATTAAAGGATTTGGTGAATCTTATCCTTTAGTTCCAAATAGTACTTCAACAAACAGAGCATTAAATAGAAGGGTGGAAATTATAAATATTACTAATAAAAATTAAATTTTCTCCCCGTTTATATATAATCTTTCTACCTCATTAGTATGTAAAATAATTTGTATAGGTAAATTTTCAATATTTTCGACGTTATCTGGAAGTTGGAAAGTTATTAAATCTGCGTCTTTTCCTTTTTCAATTGAGCCGTTATTTAAATTAAGTGATTTTGCAGCATTTATTGTAACGGCTTTTAATAAATCTTTTGCAAGATATTTTGGATGAAGGTCTGTATGCATTAATAAAGCTGCTCTTATTTCTTTAAAAAGATTTAATGAATAGTTTGAGCTAAGACCGTCTGTTGCTACGGAGTAATCTATAGTATAATTTTTAACTTTTTCTAAATCAAGTTTTCCTACATTAAGAAGTCTGTTTGAAACAGGGCAGTGGGCAATTTTACCGTCTATTTCATTTATTTTTTGAAGTTCTTTTTCATTTGCATATACACAGTGTATAAAAGTAGTGTTTGTATCTTTGAATTTTTTTAAAAATTCTAGTGGTTTTATTAAAGGTTTTGCATTTTTAAAATGTTTTTCAAAAAAAAGCTTAAATTCTCCTTCACCCTTATCCAGCCAACGTCTCTCAGCCCGGCTTTCCATAAAATGAGCTTCAATTGGGAGATTTTTTTCTTTTGCAATCTCTATTATTTTGTCCATTAAAACAGGATGAACAGAATAAGGAGAATGAATAGAAACGGCAGGTTTAAAGTTTTTACTTTTTAATTTTATTGATTCATTTAATCTATTTAAAAAATCCTGATACATAGCGTCCACAATTGCAGGGTTTGAACCTATTATTTCATTAAAATATACAACTTTTAGGGGGGAATGTTTTAGATATTTTAAATCAGTTCCGCTTGAGCTTATTTCCCCAAAAGCACAAATACCGCTTTTTTTCATTTCTTTAATTGCATTTTTATAACAATCTGCTTTGCAAGATACAAAAAGTTCTTCTCTTTTATCAATTACACTCTCAAGCCATGTTATAAAATCTCCATAATTTAAAGATGTTTTGTTTGAGCCAAATTCTAAATGAGTGTGAGAATTTATAAGAGCTGGCATAAGTACTGAATTTTTGCCAAGGTAAATTGCTTTTTCTGGTAGATTATAACCTATATCTATAATTTCTTTATCAAATAAAACCTCAGCGTTTTTTAAAATATCATAAGTTTTATTCATTGTAAGAACATAATCGGCTTTTAATTTAATCAAATTAATCCTTTTTTTGTTATCTAAGCAATATTTATGCCAAAAATTTAGTAAAATTACAAGAAAAAAGGAGATTTTATGAAGATAAAAGTAATACACGGCCCTAATTTAAATATGCTCGGAGTTAGAGAACCGAATATTTACGGACCTATGAAACTTGAAGATATTAATCAAAATATGGAAAATTTTGCAAAACAAAACGGATTTGAAATAGAATTTTTCCAATCAAATCACGAAGGGGATATTGTTGATGCTATTCAAGAGAGTTTGACTGGTGGTATTGGAGGAATTATTATAAATCCAGCGGCTCTTACCCACACTTCTGTTGCAATAAGAGACGCTCTTGCAGCTGTAAAACTTCCTGCAATTGAAGTTCATATAAGCAATACTTCTGCAAGAGAGGAGTTTAGGCAAAAATCTTTAATTTCCCCTGTTGTTGCGGGAACTATTACAGGATTTGGACCATTTAGTTATCATTTGGGACTTATAGCAATGATTCAAATTTTAAATGAATTAAAACAAGCTCAAGCAGCACAACAAGCGGCTAAAGGTCAACAACAATAATGAATTATATTCTTAATAAAGAAAATGAGATTTATTATGAGTGTGGATGGAGTAGTGATAACGCCCTTTTTTTATGTTTAGATGGAGAAAAATTTGTTATTACAGATTCAAGATATACTCTTGATGCAAAAGAAAATGCAAAAGCCGAAGTTATTGAAGCTAGAGATTTAGTAAAAAAAGCAAGAGAGCTCATTTTAAAAAAAAGAGTAAAAAAGCTTAAAATTGATTTTAAAAACTGGTCTAAAGAAGATATTACTAAACTCTCTTTAGCCGTTTTTCTTCAGAATGCTTCTGATTTTTCTTTTAAAAAGCGTTTAATAAAAACACCAAAAGAACTTGAAATTATAAAAAAGGCTGTAAAAAAAGGCGCAAAGGCATTTGATGAATTTGCTAAAGTTATAGAAGACGGAATTGATGAATATGAGCTTAGTTTCAGATTTAAAGAAAAATTGACAAAAAGAGGAAGAAGAGATTTAAGTTTTGAACCAATAGTGGCTATAAATGAGAACGCTGCAAAACCTCACGCTGTTGTTACGGCTAAAAAACTTAAAAATGGTGATTTATTGCTGCTTGATGCAGGGGTTAAATATAAAAGATACTGCTCAGATAGGACAAGGACTGTTTTTATAGGCAAAAATATTTCTATGTCAAAAAAACAAAAATTTCCTGGACATATTCAAAAAGTTTATGATGTTGTATTAAAAGCACAAGAAAAGGCAATTAAATCTGTTAGAGTTGGAATAAAAGTTTGTGAGTTTGATAAAATTGCAAGAGAAACAATACAAAAAGCTGGATATGGAAAATATTTTGTTCATTCTTTAGGACACGGAGTAGGGCTGGATATTCATGAGTGGCCTTTTATAAATTCTAAAAATGAAACAATTTTAAAAGAAGGAATGGTCTTTACTATTGAGCCTGGTATTTATATTCCCGGAGAATTTGGAATAAGAATAGAAGATATGATGGCTATTGATTATAATGGGAAGGCAAAAGTCTTATGATTATAAGGACTACTTTTTTTCCTGCAAAAATTAAAAAATCTACTAAAAAGCATAAAGCATTAATTGGAGTTGGTTGTAATATAGGAAATTGTATAAGAAGATTTAAAAAATTATATCTATTTTTAGATTCTCATCCAAAAATTAAGATTTTACAAACATCTATTATTTATAAAAATCCCCCTTTTGGATATTTATACCAAAATGATTTTTATAATACGGTTTTTGTATTATCAACTGATTTTTCACCTGAAGAGCTTTTGAAATTTCTTTTATATACAGAAAAAAAATTTAAACGAAAAAGAAGTTTCAAAAACGCTCCAAGAACGCTTGATTTAGATATAATAATATATGATAAAATTAAAATTAATAAAAAACATTTAATTGTACCGCATCCTTTTTATAAACAAAGAGATTCGGTTTTAGTTCCACTTGCATTAAAGGATAAATTTGAAACTTAAAACATTTACAGCACCAAGTTATACGGAAGCATTAAATAAAGTAAAAGCAGAACTTGGAGATGAGGTTGTTATTGTTTCAAGCAAAGAGATAAAAAGAAAAACTTTAGGTTCAAGTGGTCTTTATGAAATTGTTGTAGCTATTGAAGGCAATAAACCTATTAAAAAGAAATATGAGAAAAAAAACAATTATAATAATAAAATGAATGATGTAATGTTAAAACTTTCAAGCGCTGCAAAAGAGATAAATACTCTTTCCAAAAAACCTACTGCTTCAGTGGATGAAAATTATGTAAAATCTGTTAAAAATAATAATGAAATTATCCAGTTAAAAGAAGAAATCAATAAAATTGCTGATACTCTTAAATATCTTCAAGCAAGTGTTTGGAATATAAATAAAAAAAATAATTTGGAACTTCCTCCTGAATTTAGTGAAATATATTCCTTAGCAAAAGCTAGTGGTATTACAATAAACTATCTTAACGAAATAATGAAATTGACTATAAAATATATGCCTCTTAAAATGAGAAAAAGTAGAAGTGCAATAAAAAGATATTTTCATACACTTCTTAAAAAAATGATTCCAATAAGAATAGAAAGAGAAATCAAAGCTCCACATAAAAAAATAATGATGTTTATAGGTCCGACTGGAGTTGGTAAAACAACAACCATAGCAAAACTTGCGGCAAGATATGCTTATAAACAAAATTCTCGTCATAAAGTTGGAATAATAACTCTTGATACCTATAGAATAGGGGCTGTCGAGCAATTAATGACATATGCAAAAATGATGAAACTTCCTATTGAAACGGTTGTTGATCCAAATGATTTTGAAGAGGCATTAGATGTTTTGAGACACAATGATTATATTTTGATAGACACAGTTGGAAGTTCTCAGCACGATAGGGAAAAAATAGAAAAATTGAGCTCTTTTTTAAGAGTAAATACGTTTGCTGAGATTAATATAAATTTGGTTCTCTCAGCTATTACTAAATATGAAGATTTAGTTGATATATACAATAATTTTTCTGTTTTGCCTATTGATACACTTATTTTTACAAAGCTTGATGAGACAAAAACATATGGAAATATATTTTCTCTTCTTTTAGATACAAAAAAACCTGTGAGTTATTTTTCTATAGGTCAGGAAGTTCCTGATGATTTAATGGAAGCTAATACAGAATATCTTTTAAAAGGTATTTTGGAAAAGGAGTTTAATTGAAAACCCAGGCGGATAAACTAAAAGATTTAGTCCAAAATGAAATTAAAGAAAAAAAATTAAATACTCGTGTGATTGCCATTACAAGTGGAAAAGGTGGTGTTGGTAAATCCACAATAAGTGCAAATCTCGGATACTCTCTTCATTCTCTTGGATTTAAAGTGGCGCTTTTTGATGCGGATATAGGGCTTGCAAATCTTGATGTTTTGCTTAGGGTGAGTGCTAAAAAGAATATTTTCAATGTTTTAAAAGGAGAATGTGAATTAAAAGATATTGCCGTAGAAATTGAAGAAGGCTTTGTATTAATTCCTGGAGAAAGCGGAGAAGATATTATAAAATATGCAAATGAAGCAAATTTAAGCAGTTTTTTTTCACAACTTGATTTTTTGAGTGATTTTGATTTTTTTATAATTGATACAAGTGCAGGCATTGATAAAAGAGTCCAGGTGTTTTTGGATGGAGCTGATGATGTTTTGGTTGTAACAGTCCCAGAACCTGCAGCCATTACAGATGCATATGCAATGGTAAAAGTAATAAGTGAGAAAAGAGATTTAATATATATGATTTTAAATGAAGTGGCAAATGAAAAAGAAGCAAAAAATGTATTTCAGACTATTTTTAATGTTGCTAAAAAAAATATAAAAAGAGATTTTAGATTTCAGCTGCTTGGATTTGTTCAAAAAAATAAAATTATTTCAACTTCATCAATAAAAAGGGAGCTTTTTACAAAAGAGTTTCCAAATGCCTCTGTAAGTGAAGAGATTTTAGGAATTGCCAAAAAACTTGCAAAAATTTCGGAACGAAAAGTGCTTGATAACAAAAATGGAATTGCGGAGTTTTTTAAAAAGATTTTTTCCGGATTTTAAAGGGGATTTATGAGAGGAGAGAATTTTATATATTTTTCTGTTGTCAGCGGATTTTTTACAGGAGTAATATATTCAATATTAAAAAGTTTTGATTTTTTTTATTTTCTGTTTGTAGTGTTTTTGATAACATCTCTTTTTTATCTTATTTCATTGGCTGCTGTTTCATTCTTTCTTAAATATCTTGATATAAAAAGAATAGTTTTTTTTGATAAAATGGAAATTGACGGTGTTCTTGATGTTCAAATTAAAGAACTCGAAAAAAGAGAACAATTTATTTATGAAAGTTATGAATTTATTAAAAAAATAGAAGAAGAAGAAATGGATTTTTTAAAAAAGAAAAAAAATGTATAGTGCCTATGTCGAGCTTGATAAAAGTTTCAAAGAAAAATTAATAACAGATTATATGCCTGCTGTAAAAGCAATGGCTTATAGATTAAAAGAAAGACTTCCAAGCAGTGTTGAATTTAATGATTTAGTTTCTATTGGTTATGAAGAACTTGTAAAACTTTCAAATAGATATGATCCTAAAAAAAATGATAATTTTTGGGGATATGCAAATAAAAGAATATATGGCTCGATGCTTGATTTTTTAAGAAGTCTTGATACATTAAGCAGGGGAGATAGAAAATTAGTAAAAGAACTTGATAAAATTATAAAAGAATATATAAACGAATATGGCACACAGCCCAGTAATGAGTATTTAAGTGAAGTTTTGGATATTGATATAGAAAAAATAAAAAAAGCTAGATGTGCAGATGAAATTTACAGTGTTATGCCTATTGAGGAACAGCTGAATTACTATGAAGATGTATCAAAAAAAATAGAACAAGAAGAACTTATAAATGCTATAAAATCAATACTTAAAACATTAAATAAAAAAGAACAGCTTATTATCCAGTTATATTATTTTGAAGAACTTTCTTTAAAAGAGATTGCTGAAATATTAGAAATTAGTGAAAGTAGAGTTTCACAGATACACAAAAAAATTATTAAAAAACTAAGGGATAAATTAAATGGCTGAAATACTCTCGCAAGATGAAATAGACGCTTTACTTGAAGTTGTT
>JALUWM010000039.1 GCA_027019465.1 Campylobacterales bacterium | reverse complement strand
ACATTTTTTTTCGTTATATTTGATACACTACCCCCACTACTCTCACTATCCACACCTCCACAACCAATAAAAATTAACGCTATGGTTAAAAAAATTAAAGAAAGTAGCTTTTTCATATTTTCTCCTTAAAAACTTTTGCTTATTTCAAAATAGACACCGGAAGTAGTTATATTTGAATACCAACTATCATAATTATTTATTTTCATTTTTGTATGTTTATATCCTATATTGAACAAAAGAGTATTTATTTTATATCCCCCAAAAATATTCAATGAATATGCGTTGTCTTTTCTAAATATTCTTGTGCCTATAGTTTCAAAACCAAATTGAAAATTATTAGGATGAATTAATGTTTTAACATATAAAGAGGGATAATAAAATTTAAAATTAATATCAGAATATTTTTGATTTTCAGCAACTTTTAAATGACCGATTATTCCATAAAAGCCAGCTCCTAATTTCATATATGAAATTTTTGTTTTTAAAAATGAATAGTAAGCCACTAACTTAATATTAGCATAAGTTAGTTTTGAAGTAATGTTTTTGTGTATATGATATGCTATATTATCAATTATAATATTTTTATTTAGTGTATTATTTTTAAAAAAAGAAGAAAAATATGAAATATCGGCAAAAAATCCTGGAATAAAAGATTTATTATCCATATTAACTTTTATTCCGATATTATAAATATTGTTTATTCCTATATCTTTTATATTATTTTGAGTGCCTTTATACTTAAAAGTTCCTTGTATACTATTAAATCCTGTATAAATATTAATATTGCTTTTTGCAAAAGCTAACGCAGCAATTAAGCAAAATAAAATTTTTTTCATTAAAATATCTTTTTTAAACCATTATATAACTTTTTGTGTTAATGATTGTATTAATGAAAAATTAAATTAATTGTTTATTAATAATGTTACAAATTGAAACAAAAAAATATTTCTATCAAATTAAACTAATTATTAAAATTTTTATTTACTCCCCCCCCTCAATAAAAATAACCTTTCAAATAAAAATTATTTTTATCAAAAATTAAAATACCTTTTTTGACTGTTTTACCAGATTTCAACCATACGGTAATTTTATTAGGTATTTGTGTTTTTTAATATTGAGAGTTTTACGGTTTGCAAAAAGTTTAATTTTACATCGTTTATAGTGAAATCCTTTTGATTTATGAATCTCTTTATTTTCATCATAATTTTATTTGGCAAATCACTTGAACTTTCAAAAAGATGAAATTGATTAAATATTTTTGATAGATTGTCTTCATTTGTTTGTTGCATATAAGTTTTTATAGATTGCAATAATTTATTTGATTTAAAAAGGTATCTGTTGATATTAATATTTGTAATAGGAATATTTTTAATATTTGAATGGATATATCTGTTTAAAGAGGCGATGGCGTTTGTTTTGGGGACTATTTAATTTAAATCCCTAAACAATTCTTCAGGAGTTTTATAAATCTCAGTATTTTTATTTTTTTATAAATTACCAGCAGTAACTACAACTTGCTACCACATTAAAATTATAACAAATCTACTAAAAACTATTGTTTGGGAAAATCTAACAATCAACTTAACATAATAGAGTTTCTCTACATTATTTTATTTATTTAGTTATACAATAGCTTGACGATTACTCTTTTTTTATGATATAATAGCTATACAAAAGCAAGATAAAATCAAAAATAAAAAAGGAGCTATACAATGGAAAATCTTAAAAAAGTAATGATTAGAGTTGCACCAAGCGATTGGGAGCTTTTTAAAGAAATCACAAGAGAAACGGGCAGTAATGCAAGTGTAGAAATTAGACGCTTTATCAAGCAGTATTTAGCAGAGCATACAGATGAAATCAAAAAAATAATGATGAAAGGAGATAAACAATGATTAAAGAATTAGCAACAAATGCAAACAAAATTGAAGCAAAAGAACCGCAATTTTATTGTAAAGAATGGCTACCAATACCTTTCTCCTAATTTTTTTGCAAGTTGAGATTTCTCTTTTTCTGTTTTTTCTAATTTTTCTTTATACTCTTTTACCACACTGCTTTTATCAAACACTAATTCCATATTTTCTATAAATTGTTTTTTCCAAAGTTGAACTGTTTTTGGATGAACATTAAATTCACTTGCAGCTTCGTTAATACTTAATCCCTCTTCAAACATTTTTAAGATTACTTTCTTTTTAAATTCTGCACTAAATTTCCTTCTTTTTTTACTCATTAATGCCCCTTTTATTTTTTCTTTTTTTTCTTGCATTTTTAGATATATTTTAACATATCAATTTGGTGCTTTTTTCGGGGGACATTATATTGTCGTTGTCCTTGTGTTAAATTAGTTAAATATTTTTTAGTTAATTTATTATCCGATATTCCGCACCTTTTTTTAATTTAATTTTTCCTTTTTTGAACTATCAGTAATAAGTCCATAAAATTTCAAATAATTATTTCCTAGCAACTCTAATAATATATGTTTTTCATTTAATCCAATAATATGTTCATAATTATCAATAGAGATAATAGTAAGTCTTTAACTATTTAATCCTTTTTTGATAGTTTTAATGGATAAAAACATTTTTTCTCCCATAGAGTAAATACTTTTAATTCTTTCAAAACCAAATTTTTTATAAAAATTTATTACTTCTTCTTTTGCATCTACTACAATACCTATACATCCAACTTCTTCTGCTTGTTTTAGAGCTTTTCTAATGCCAAATATTAATAATCCTTTTCCAAGTCCTTTTCCTTGAAAATTTTTATCAATTGCTAATCTTGCAATTAAAAGTGCTGGTAATTCTTCATAAGGATATTTTTCATTTAACATTGTTTTTTTAATAGAAACCCCACTTAAAGTTATATAAGCTATAATGTTATTTTCACCATCACTTATTACATAAGTAGTTCCTACATAATATCTATTTTGATTTTGAAAAGCATATTTTTTTAAAAATTCATTTAAAAAGGAATTTCCACAATCAAAGCTTTCTTTTTTATGATTTTTAGATAATTTTT
>JALUWM010000038.1 GCA_027019465.1 Campylobacterales bacterium | reverse complement strand
AAACTTATAACATTTGATTGTAAAGTAAAAGATATTAAAAGTGTATGTTCTATTCTTTTTGATAATGAATTTTTATCTATTTTTAATGAAGAAACTACTTCTAAAACAGAGAGTAACTCTTCATCCAATAAAACTGAAATTCATAAAGAAGAAGTTAAAAATCTTGAAATGCTTATGGATATAAAACTTCAAATAAGAATTAGAATAGGAAGTAAAATAATGCTTTTAAAAGATGTAATTGCAATGGATATAGGAAGTGTGGTAGAACTTGACCAGCTTGCAAGTGAGCCTCTTGATATTTTAATAGAAGATAAAAAAATAGGTGAAGGTGAAGTTGTAATTGTAGATGGAAATTTTGGTATACAGATAACTTCTATCGGAAGTAAAGCAGATAGACTTAATACTCTTAAAAAAGGGTAACTTTACTTTTTAAAATTATTTTGATAAATTCCAATTAAAAAAGGCTAAATGTGTTTAAATTTAGTGAAATAAGTGATATGTGTATTAAATGTGGAAAATGTATTCCGGGATGTACAATTCACAGAGTAAATCCGGATGAAGCCACATCTCCAAGGGGTTTTTTAGATATTTTAAAAGCGGTGGAAGAGGGAGAAATTGATATTGATAAAAATTTTAAAGATACGGTTGAGAGCTGTTTTTTATGTAATCAGTGTGTAGAAGTCTGTCCTAATTCACTTCCTACTGATTTTATGATAGAAAATGCTAGAAATAAAGTAGCTGAGAAATTTGGAATTGCATGGTGGAAGAGGGGCTTTTTCTTTTTGCTTAAAAACAGATGGGCTTATGATTTGGTTTCTAAATTTGGTTTTTATTTTCAAACTTGCGGATTTAAAATAGAAGAAGAGAAAAAATCAATTAGAAGTAAATTTAATCTCCCAATGCTAAAAAAAGGAAGATTAATTCCTGCGTTTAGAAAAAAAACATTTCTTAAAAAATATCCTGAAAATATAAAACTCAGTGGTAAAAGAAAAGTTGCTATTTTTATAGGGTGTTTAGCTAATTATAATTATGTTGAGGTAGGGGATAGTTTAGTTGAAATTTTAAAATTTTTAGATATTGATATTTTTATTCCAAAAAAGCAGGCTTGTTGCGGGGCTCCGGCATATTTTACGGGAGATTTTAAAACTACTGAAGAACTTATTAAAAGAAATATAGAATATTTTGAGAGTTTTTTAGATGAAGTTGAAGCTATTTTAGTCCCTGAAGCAACCTGCACGGCAATGCTTAAGAAAGATTATGAAGAGTATATAAAATATTATATGCCTGAAATGGTTGAAAGACACAAAAAAGTAAAAGCTAAAATTTTCGGAACAACCGAGTGGCTTTATAAATATACAGATCTTGAAGAAAGATTAAGTAAACTGAAAAAGTCAGATAAAAAAATCACTTATCACGATGCCTGTCATTTTGGTAAAGTTTTTAATATTAGAAAAGAGCCAAGAAGCTTAATAAATAAGAATTATACAATTAATGAAATGGAAGACCCTGATGTTTGTTGTGGATTTGGTGGTATTACAATTCAGAGTGAAAAATTTGATTTAGCAAGGCGTGAAGGGCTTATTAAAGCCGAAATGATAAAAAGAGTAGATGCAGATTATGTTAGTGCTGAGTGTAGTGCGTGTAGAATGCAAATAACCGAGCATTTAGATAAAGTAGGAGATAAAAAACTATTTAAACATCCGCTTGAATTAATTGCGGAAAGAATTAAAAAAGAGGAAAAAAATAATGGGTAGATTGGTGGATGAGTGAAAATTAATATAAAGGATATAATTTGATAGATTTTTGGCAGCATATTTATTCTCATATAAATCCAGTGGCATTTTCACTGTTTGGATTTAAAGTTCATTGGTATGCCTTAATGTATATTACAGCTCTTATTGTAGGATATTTACTTGGGATTAAATTTGGGGAAAAATTTGGATTTAATAAAAAAACAATTGATGAATATTTTGTATGGGCTGAAATAGGGGTTATTTTAGGTGCAAGGCTTGGATATGTTATTTTTTATATGCCAGGCGATAATACTTTTTATCTTCTCCATCCTTGGGAGATTTTTAATCCTTTTGTAAATGGTAAATTTGTTGGAATTTCCGGAATGAGTTATCATGGTGCTGTTATTGGATTTGGAATAGCAACGCTGGTTTTTTGTTATATTAAAAAAGTTAATTTTTGGAAAATTTTAGATGTAGCAGCTCTTGCTATTCCACTTGCTTATGTTTTTGGAAGAATTGGTAACTTTTTAAATGAAAGGATTGTAGGAAGAATTACAGATGTCCCATGGGGCGTTTATATAGATGGAGCATTAAGACATCCTATTGGAATTTATGAGGCTTTTTTTGAAGGTATTTTAAGTTTTTTAATTATCTATTTTTTTTATAAAAAGTTTTATAAATGTAAAGGCGAGTTAATAGCTCTTTATTTAATAACTTATGGATTTTTTAGATTTTTATGTGAGTTTTGGCGTCAGCCTGATGTTCAGCTTGGATTTGTTTTAGGGCATTTTACAATGGGGCAGGTTTTAAGCTCTTTTATGATTGTTTTAGGTTTAGGGATTTTATTTTATAGGAGGAAAGTATGCAAAAATTAGCAATAGTAGGTGGTGGAATAAGTGGCTTAAGTCTTGCTTATTATCTTCAAAATGATTTTGATATAACTATTTTTGAAAAAGAAAAATGGGGTGGAAAAGCTTATACTAAGAAAGTTGGTAAGTATCTTTTAGAAGAGGGTGTTAATGGATTTTTAAGCAATTCTCCAAAAACATTAGAATTGTGTGAGGCTATAGGAATAAAACCGGTTAAAGCAAATGAAAATGCAAAAAAAAGATTTATTTTTGACAATAAATTAATTTTTCTTCCTGTAAAACCATTTGATTTTTTGAAAAGTGATATTATGTCTTTTGGTGCAAAAATGAGAATTTTAAAAGAGTTTTTTGTAACACCTAAATGTGAAGAAGAGAGTGTGGCTGAATTTGCTGATAGAAGATTTGGAAAAGAATTTACCAAGAAGATGATGATACCTATGCTTGCAGGAATTTATGCTTCTACACCTGAGAAAACATCAATGAATGCAGCTTTTCCTAAACTTAAAAAAATAGAGTGTGAATATGGAAGTCTTTTTAAAGGTATGATGAAACTAAAAAGAGGAGGCCAGCCAACTGGAGAACTCCATTCATTTGAATATGGTATGAGTGAGTTTATAGAAAAATTAAAATCAAAAATAAAAGCTGCATTTATCAATAAAGAAATAAAAGAGATTGATGAGCTCAAAGAATTTGATAGAGTTGTTATAGCAACGCCTGCTTTTGAAGCTGCTAAGATAGTTAAAAAACATAAGAAACTGAGTGAATTATTATCAAAAATAGAATATAATCCTGTAGCTATTGTAGGCTTTGATTATAATGAAATTGAGCCTGTTGGTTTTGGAATTTTAAGTATAAAAGAGAAGTCTCTTGGTGTTTTAATGGATAAATATATTTTCCCAAACCGTAATGCGATAAGAGTTATGGTAGGTGGAGCAAGGTATCCTGATATTAAAAATTTAAGTGAAGAAGAAATTATTGAAATTGCAAAAAAAGATGTTGAAAAGATGACAGGAGCAAAAAATTCTAAATTTACCTGGATAAAAGTGCATAAAAATGCAATTCCGAATTATTCTTTAGGACATCAAGAATTGGTTAAAGAAATAATGAATGAAGCTAGGAAAATTGGTGTAATACTTGCAGGAAATGCTTATAATGGTGTTAGTTTTAACGATTGTATAAAAAATTCTTATGAACTTTGTCTGGAAATTAAAAAAAATATTAATAGATAAAATTTGGTAAATATTCAAAATTTAGATATAATATAATTATAAAATTTTAAAAAGGAGTTAATATGAAAAAATTATTAGCGGTAGTATGCTTAGGCGCTTTTGCTTTTGCAGCAAATTGCACAATGTGTCATAATGGTGGAATGGCTGGGAAACTTAACACTTTAACACCAGCTCAAATAGAAGCTAAACTTAAAGACTTTAAAGCTGGAAAAGGTAATCCTATGATGGTTAATATTGCAAAAGGTATAGCTGATAGCAATATAGCTAAATTAGCTAAAGAATATGGGAAAAAATAATTCTCCTTTTTCTTTTTATTGTTAATTATAAGTGTCAGAGGATTTTATAGATAATAAAAAAGCCCAAAAGGGCTGAAAAATTATTCGTGAGTAACAACCGGCATTGGAGGTTCGTTTTCAAGAACTTTTTTAGCACTTCCATATTTTTTAAGCATTCTCATTCTGTAATTGTAGATATCATTCATTTCTCTGATATCTTGCATTACTTCAAATACACCATGCCAATGAGCATAATCCGGACTTCCCATTGCTGCACCTTGTCTAAATCTTCTTCCTTCATGATGCCACAAATAGTAATATAATTTAAAGAATGGATCACTCCATACATCAGCTCTAATTAAACCTTTTGCTTTTAGGTTTTTCATCATTTTGTTTGCAAATGCTCTATATTGATTATATACATTTACTGCTGCATCTACTCTTTGGAAATAATTTTTAATAAAGGTTACTTCATGACAAGTTGCACAAACTTTTTCCATTTGAGCTCTTGCAGCTTCAGGTCCGTTTGGGTTACCTGCTTTTGCATTACCTCTTGTTATGGTTTTACCATTTATTATTTTTCCTCCACCATTCCAGAATGCCCAACCAGCAGTTTCATGTCCGCCAGTTCTTAGGAAACTTTTTGGAGCCCATAAGTTCCATTTAAGTCTAAGTGAAACATTGTGAGTTGCATGTAAACCATTGATTCCACTCATATGACAAGTAAAACATGTAGGAGCTCTTAAAGTTTTATCAGGAATTTGTTTTCCAGTTGAAAAATTATAATATTGTTGATTTGTTTCAAAAATATGACCATGAACACTTGATTCAAATATTTCTTTATCTGGATGATCAGGTCCTAAGTGACAGTTTTCGCAAGCAGCAGGCTGTCTTGCTTCTGCAGCTGAGAATGTATGTCTGCTGTGACATGCTGTACAACTACTTACACCACCATCTGGATAAACAGAAGCCATACCATCATTTGGCCATGTTGTTGCATCTGGAACACCATTTTTATTTAATTTGATTGTAGTACCATGACATTGAATACAAGTGTTTGCTACATTTAAATTAGCAATTCTTGGAGTTTTTTGCTCTGCATTATATACAGAACCGTCTGTTCTTATCCCTTTGTCCATTTTTGCACCGCTAACACCATTAAGTGAAGGATTGTTTCCTTTTAAACTTTCATAATTATATGCAAGTTTGCTCATTAAGTAACCATGTTTGCTACCGTTTCCTGCAAGCCATTGAACACCGGCTCTTGCATGACCTGAGTTTAAGAATTCTTTTACTTCTTTTGCGTGACATTTTGCACAAGTTACAGATGATACTGCAATTTGAACTGTCCAATTAGCACCTTGATAAGGATGCGTTTTAAATGCAGTAGGATAATCTTTTGGAACAACATGACATTGAACACATCCTACACCAGCTTTTGCATGTTTTGAATGCTCCCAATCAGCTACGATACCTGGATCCATAGTTTTATGGCACATTAAACATTGACTATTACTCACACCTTTTGGATGAAAGTTTTTAAGTTTTACATAGTTTGGATTTGAGTCTAAATTTCCTGCGAATGCCGCTGAAGCAATAGCAGCAACACTCAAACCTGCTGTTAATGTTTTTTTCATTTCTACTCCTTTTTTTGAGTCTTTCTCTTAAGAATTATAAGAAATGAAAGTGTCTCAAAAGTGCCAATTAAACAAAAAACTGGGTTTTTATGAAAAAAAAAGATTAATATTTGCCTTTTAGGCTTCCGAAGTATTGAATTTCTTCTAGAGGTTTGTCTGTATTAAGTTCTTTTACAGTTTTATTCATATCTATATTTTCTTTCATCTTATCTATTTCATCTTCACAGTAGCTCATATGCATATCTGCACTTATGATAAAAGGCATCTCTTCTATTTTTTTTAGTTTTTGAATCTCTTCTTCTACACATTCTCCTTCTATTGTAATTATAATTACACCTTTTTCTTTTTCCCCAAAATGAACTTCGCAAATTTCACACTCTTGTAAGTTCGTCCATACAGCGTCGTAATTTTTCGGTAAAGTTTTTACTATTATACTTGATACATTCATTGTTTTTCCTTTATTTTAATTTCCATATTATAATTTCACCAGCTGAATAGCTAATTATTTTATTATTATTCAAAAATCTTATATTAATTAAAGGCATTGAATGCCCTTTTAACAGAAAAAGAGGTTGGTTATTAATCGTTTTTACCATTATATCATTATTTTGATCATATTGAAAAGCAAATTCTTTAAGATTTGGGGAAATAGCAACTGCATAAGGTAAAAATTTTGCAGTCAATGTAAGTATAGAAGTTTTAGAAATAGTATTATAAATGGCTAAGCGTTTATCGCTGCTTCCGTTTATTATATAATTTTTTACAAAATCAAGTGAAATAGTCTGGTTTTTATTGTAGCCTTTTAGATCAAAAAGTTTTTTACCGTTTTTTATATCTACCACTTTTGCAACTCCACTTTCATCTCCTATAACAGCTTTTGTTCTCGTTTTATTAAGAGCATATGTCGAAAAAACATAATATCCTATCTGTTTTTTATAAGCTATTTTTTTATTTTTAATATTTAAAAGTTCAATTTCATCTCCTAAAAGGCCTAAAAATATATTATTTTTATTTGTATATCTTGCTTTCATAAGAAGTCTTTTTGTTGTGTAAATAAGTCTCATTTTTTTTGTTTTAAAATTATAAATAAAAATTTTTCTAATGGCATTTTCTCCCTCTACCATTATCATTAAATTTTTGCCGTTAGGGGAAATATCAAGAGAGTAAATAGGCATAGAAATAAGATCTCCCATAGCATTTGTGATTTTAGGTAATATAATTTTAGTGATATTTTTATTTGTTTTAAAATTGTTTATTAAAATTTTACCGTTTTCAAGGCCTATAATTAAATAATCTTTGTTATATGCTACTTTTGAAATATAATAACTATACCTATAAAATTTATAGGGTTTTAATGTAGTAATGGCAAATGCAAAAACGGAAATTAATAAAATAATAATTTTTTTCATTTTTATCCTTTAAATAACTTTTATTTCTATTGCAAAAGTAGGACATACACTTAGACAAAACCCGCAAGCTGTGCATTTATCTAAATCAATAATTGGATTAAACATTCCTTTATATATAATAGCATTTTCTTCACATATATCCTGACAGGAAAAACATACAGTTTGATTCCATGCTATGCATTTACTTGGATTTATTATCATTTCAGCATTTATTTTGTTCTTTTTATATTCTAAGCTTAAAATATCATTGGGACAAGCGGAAGCGCACTCATCACAAAATGTACATCCGTTAATTCCAAATTTAATTACGGGTATTTCGTTTTCTATATGAATTATCTTTTCAGGACATGCATCTTTACATTCTTTAGATTCGCATTCTATACAATTTAAAAAATTTTCTTTTTTATTAAAATATGGAGGATATAAAAAAGATTTAAAAGGAGAAGAAGCTCTCCTAAAAAAATTTCTTTTTTTCTTGTCTATCATTTTAATCCTACACTTGATTTCATTGATTCAAATTTGTTTTCCACTACAGGATTAAGATTTGCCTGACGGTCGTGGCATGTTGTACAAAAATATCTGCTTCCAGCTACTCTTCTTACATGTTTATTGCCATCAAAATTATCTACAAAATGATCTTTTGGCATAGGTGTAACACCTAAGGCTTTTGCATTTTGAGGTAAATGGCAGCTAAGGCACATATTACTCTTTACAGTAATAGGAGTCATTCCTACAATACTGTGTGGTATCATAGGAGGTGCTGTTACATAAGATGTTTTAAATAATTTAACTTTTCCAGGGACTGGTGGTGTACTTGTATATTTTACAATAGCAAGATTTTGAGAATCTGAATTTAAACTGGCTTTTCTTATACCTGTTACTTTTACTGGTTTGCTACTTATATTGTTATTGCTAACACCTGTTGCGTTATTACATCCTGTTAACAAAACAAGAGTAGCTGCAGCACTAATGAGTACTAATTTTTTCATTTGTTTCTCCTTTTATGTAGTTTCTTAATGAAAATTTTAAAGCATTGTCTTCACATACTTCAATACATCTTCCGCACTCTGTACATTCAATTCCTGTGATAAAATCCGATTTTTTGTTTATCACTGGGGCTAATACTTGGGATTCCGGGCAAATTGTTAAACAATTACCGCAGTTTGTACAATTTTCTTTTGTATGGTAAACTCTTATTAAACTTTTTGAGCCTACAAGAGAATACATAGCACCAACTGGGCATATATGACCACACCATCCATTTTTAAGTACAAAAGCATCAAAAATAAAAATAGTCAAAAGCCACACCCATCCAAATCCGAATGTAAAAGCCACACCTCTTGTAAAAATTCCAATAGGACTTATAAATTCAAAAGCTGCCGCCCCTATAATTGCTGAAAAAATAAGCATTACAATCATAAATGCATATCTGAATCTTCTAATTTTCATAGCACTTATTAAGTTATCTCTTTCATGGTGAGTTATTCTTCTAATCCAGGCTGCAAAATCTGTAATTAAATTTACAGGACATACCCAACTACAATATGCTCTTCCTCCAATTATTGCATAAAAAAGCAAAATTATAATAACTCCCGCTATTAAATCACTGCTTATAACAGCTCCTGCAAAAAGCATTTGTAAAAATGCATAAGGGTCTGTTAAAGGAATTTTGTTAAAAAGCTTTGAAAAGCTTAAATTACCTATTAATATTTTCCAGCCATATGCATTCGCTGCAAAATATAAAAAAAGAATGGAAACTTGTGTAATACGCCTTAGGATTAAGAATCTATATTTTTTTATTTTATTCATTGCCAACTTACCCCCTCATTTAGATTATTAAGAGGATTTTTTTCACTCCAAGGAGTTTTGGTTGTTGTTTTTGTACTTGCATTTTTAACTCTTTGTTGGTCTTTTTTGCTCCATCCTTTGACATATCTATCGCTTACTTTTCCTAAAAATACTTCTCTAGGAAATATTTTAATAGCTGCTTTTTCGGTTACACAGGCCTCTTCACACATTCCACATCCTGTGCAATAGTCTTCATGTACTATAGGAATTCTGTAAGCGTGTTCACCTGTTCTTTTATTTTGTTTCCATTCAATTGTTATAGCTTTATCCATTTCAGGACAAGCTCTATAACAAGCCGTGCACTGTAATCCCCAAAAGGCAATACAGCTGCTAGGGTCTATTACAGCCACTCCCATTTTTGCATAATCTATTGCGACTTTACCTTTGTCGTTTTGACACTCTTTTGGTGTAAGTGCTCCTGTTGGACAGGCATACATACAAGGTATATCTCCACACATAAAGCAAGGTCCTGTTCTTGCAATAAAAAAAGGTGTTCCTATTGGAGCATCGTCTTTTGGTGCAGCAAGAAAAAGAGTGTCTATTTCTTTTCCGTTTAATACCATTTTATTTTCTCTGTTTTTACATGCTTCAACGCATAAACCACATCTTATACATGTTTTTATAAACTCTTCTTCAGGCAATGCTCCCGGAGGTCTTAACATTAATGGATTTTTTTTGTTTTCTTCGGCAAATCCAGCAACAACAGCTCCTGCAGCCGTAGCTGCGGCTGAGAGCTGAATCACACCTTTTAAAAAATCTCTTCTTTCCAAAAATTACCCTTATGCTTTATAAATTTTAACAGCTGATTTCTTGTAATCTGTTTCTTTACTTAATGGACAAGTTGCATCAAGACAGACTTTATTTACTAATATTTTTTCATCAAACCATGGAATAAATACTAATCCTCTAGGAGGTTTGTCTCTTCCTCTTGTTTCCACTCTTGCTTTTACCTGACCTCTTCTAGATTCTACTGTAACTAAATCAAATCTTTGTAGACCAAGTTCTTTTGCATCTTTTGGATTCATATAACAAAGCGCTTCTGGCATTGCTCTATATAATTCAGGAACTCTCATAGTCATTGTTCCTGTATGCCATTGCTCAAGAACTCTTCCTGTACAGAACCAGAAATTATATCCCTCTTTGTCATATTTAGGATCTTCAGGGTGAACCATAAACGGTCTCCAGAAAATTTTTGCTTTGTTTGGAAGAGGATATTTTTTATGTGTTTTAGGACCTTTTAAATCACCTTTTGGAATTGCTTTAAGGAGAGGTCCGTAAAATGCAAATTTTTCACCAGGTTTTGCATATTTTCTTGCATATGGGTCATAATTTACATTAAATCTCCATTTTGTTTCATGTCCGTTAACTACTGGCCATCTAAGACCTCTTACTCTTTGGTATGTATCAAAGTCTGCTAAATCATGTCCTCTGCCGATACCGAATTTTCTATATTCTTCCCATAGAGCTTTTTGAATAAAGAATCCATATCCTTTAAAAGGTTTTCCGTCACTTCCTATAATTTCTCTACTGTCTCCTGCAGCTACTGTGTTTGGATGCATTTTTCCAGTTCCAGGATTTTTTGCAATTGGATCTGGCCATGGGAAATTTTTGTGATATTCAGGTCTATTGAAAAGAACATCAAACAGTGTATCTTCTGGGCTATAACCCATAGCTTTTGCTTTTTCTAACATATCAGGTAAAACAGTTCCATCAGGAAGTGTCCATTCGTGCCATACTTCTTTTAATTTAAATCTTTTTGCAAATTCACCAATAGTCCATAAATCAGGCATTGCAATGCCAGGGGCTTCTACTTGTTGTCTCCAGTGTTGAGTTCTTCTTTCTGCATTTCCATAAGCTCCCCATTTTTCATAAATCATACCGATTGGTAAAATAAGGTCAGCTATCCTAGCACTAACTCCAGGATAACATTCGCTGACAACATTGAAATTGTCTTTTGTTCTAGCTGCTTTTATCCAGTGGTTTGCATTTGCTGTATCTTGCCAAGGGTTATTTACTTGAGTCCATGTCCATTTTAAATGACCTGATTCAAGTTCTCTCATCATTTTTACAAAATGAAAACCTACTTTTGGATTAATTGTTCCGTGAGGGATTTTCCATAATCTTTCAGCCATTTTTCTGTGTTTAGGAATTGCTACAAGTAAATCTGCTGGAAGTCTGTGACAAAATGTCCCAACTTCTCTAGCTGTTCCACAAGCACTAGGTTGTCCTGTAAGAGAAAATGCACCATTACCAGGTTCTGCTTGTTTTCCAAGAAGAAAATGTACCATATAAGATTGTTCATTTACCCAACTTCCTCTAACATGTTGGTTAAAGCCCATTGTCCAGAAAGATACTATTTTTCTTTTTGGATCGCAGTAAAGGTCTGCTAATTTTTTAAGTTTTGCTTTGAAGCTTTCAAGCGATTCGTCTTTATCACCTTTTGCTACTTTTGCTACATAATCAAGTGTATAAGGTTCAATTCCTTTTTTAAATTCTTCAAAAGTTATTTGCCAATGTTTGAAAGGTCCTTTTCCATTGGCATGGTTCATTTTCATTTCATCTCCGGCTTTCCATTTATCAATTGGACTTAGTGCAACTGCTTCTTCAGGTGTTACTACTTTTGAAGCTTGTTTTACGATTGTTTGCATCTCTTTATTAGAGTATCCAAGTTTTTTAGCAACACTTGGTTTTCTCATACCATAACCAATATCAGGAAATCCAGTTGCAAAAATGATATGTTTTTTAACAAAATCCCAGTTTACTGCATCTCTTTTTACTATTTCTCTTGCAATATAGTTCCAAATGGCCAAATCAGTATTTGGTCTAAATATTATTTCCATATCCGCAAGATTTGAACATCTGTTTCTATAAGTAGAAAGGTTAACTACTTTATATTTATCAGGATTGCTTAATTTTGAATCACTTACTCTTGCCCAAAGAATTGGATGCATTTCTGCCATATTCGCACCCCATGTTATAACTGTATCTGTTAATTCAATATCATTATAACATCCACTTGGTTCATCAATACCGAATGTTTGATAAAATCCGACAACCGCACTTGCCATACAGTGTCTTGCATTTGGGTCAATATTATTACTTCTCCATCCGGCTTTTACTAGTTTAAGAGCTGCATAACCTTCTTCGATAGTGTATTGACCTGAACCGAAGACTCCTATTGCAGTTGGTCCGTACTTATTATAGTATTTTTTGAATTGTCTTTCCATTTCATCAAATGCTCTTTTCCAGCTTACAGGTCTAAATTCCCCATGTTTATCAAATTCACCATTCTCATTCATTCTAAGAAGCGGTTGTGTAAGTCTATCAGCTCCATACATAATTTTTGCATTAAAGTAACCTTTAATACAGTTAATACCTCTATTTACAGGGTTTAAAGGGTCACCTTTTACAGCTACTACCCTATCATCTTTTGTTGCAAGCATAATACCGCATCCCGTTCCACAAAAACGGCATACCGCTTTATCCCATTGCCAGCTTTGCTCTGTATTTTCAGCCTCAGCTTTTGCTTCACTTGGAATTGAAATTCCAGCAGCACTTGCAGCTGCTACAGCTGCTGTTGTTTTTAGAAAGTCTCTTCTATTCATTGACATTGTTTCTCCTTTTAGGATTAATTTACACTAATATGATACTACTATTTTAAGCATAAATGGTAGATAAAATAAAAAAATTTATATTTTTGGCACTTTTTTGTCACATTATTCTTAAATCTCTTATGAAAAAAAGATTAAATTAGTTTGATAAAATTTGACAATAAAAATTTTTTGATATAATTTTTCTTAAAAAGGTTTCGAGTTAGTTTTCCTAAGGCTTGGCTATGGAATACTGACCGATAGGGTTTAAATGGAAACATTTAAGCCTCCCTGGGTTGGAAAGAAGCCTTTCTCTGATAAGTAGGAGTAAGTAATTTTTAACCCGGGACCTTATCAGAGGAGATAAAATGAAAAAAATAATTCTTTTGACAGTTGGTGTGATTTGGCTTTTTGCTTCTACTGTGTATGTGGCAAGTGCTGCAAACTTGACATATGTGATGCCTCATATTATTAAAAAATTCAATTCCTTTTATCCTGATATAAAGATAAATCTTATTTTGTCAAGCAGTGGTAAACTGACAGCTCAGATTTTAAGAGGTGCCCCTTATGATATTTTTTTGTCTGCGAACATGAAATATCCTTTAAAACTTTATAAAGACGGATTTGCCAAAAGTAAACCAAAAATTTACGCAAAAGGCTCTATTTGTATATTCTCTTTAAAAAGGAAATTTAATTTAAAAGATTTAATAAATGCAAATTCCATAGCTATTTCAAAACCTATGACAACTCCTTACGGAAAAGCTGCAATTGAGAGTTTTAAAAATGCAAAAATTTATAAGGAAATAAAAAATAAACTTGTTTTTGCTCAAACAGTCCCTGCAGTAATATCGTATGTAAAAAATTATTCGAATGCGGGAATTGTTTCCACTTCTATGGTTTATTCTAAAAACATTAAAAATTTAGGTAAATTTTATTATACTAAAATAGATTCTAGATTTTATTCACCGATAAATCAGGGTGTTGTTTTGCTCAGTAACAAAAAAGCGGCAAGAAAATTTTATAATTTTTTATTTTCAAAAACTGCTAGAAATGTACTTAAAAAATATGGATACAATGTAAGTTATGAATAAAATAACAGCAGTTTTAAAAAATATAATTTCAGTGGATAATTTAAATTTATTGGAATTTGAAAAAAACGGCCAGTTAATAAAAGTGCTTATTTTACAAATGAATTTAGATTTAAAAGTAGGAGATGAAGTTTATCTTGGAATAAAACCTACGAAACTTTTTTTAAGTAAAAATAAATGCAATTTTGAAAATGTTTTAGAAGTTGAAATAAAGAACTTTGAAAAAGGAGAAATTTTAACTAATGTTTTATGTGATTTTTATGGAGAAAAACTGGAAATTATTATGTTAAAAGATTATATAGATTTTGAAAAAAAAGCTTATTTATTTTTTAAAGCCAGCGATATTTCCATTTTAGGAAAAGTTAATGAATCTTGATTTAACCCCTTTTATATTATCTTTCAAACTTGCTTTTATCGTAACACTCTTCCTATTAATAATAGGCATTCCTTATGCATGGTATTTATCTGTTACAAAATCAAAAATAAAACCTTTTTTAGAATCTCTTACGGCTTTGCCTATTGTATTACCTCCATCGGTTCTTGGGTTTTATCTTTTGGTATTTTTGGCACCTGATTCTTTTATTGGTAAAATTGCCGGTGATTTATTTAATGTTAAGCTTGTATTTTCATTTCCGGGGCTTGTTGTTGCTAGTAGTATTTATTCTTTTCCTTTTATGATTCAGCCTATTCAAAGCGGATTTGAGAGTATAAATAAAAATATAATAGAAGCGTCTTATCTTGGTGGAAAAGGTAAATTAACCACACTTTTTAGAGTAATTTTGCCAAATATCAAGCCTTCTTTATTGACAGCTATTATCATAACTTTTGCCCATACAGTAGGGGAATTTGGTGTTGTTTTAATGGTAGGGGGTTCAATTCCTGGGAAAACGGAAGTTGCAAGTGTTGCTATTTATGATTATGTTGAAAATCTTGATTATCACAAAGCTCATATTTACAGTGCCATTTTACTTATGATAAGTTTTCTTGTTTTATTTGCCGTTTATTACATAAATTACAGACAAAAGAGGAAATATGATTTTTATTGATATTAAAAAGCCTTTAAAAGGTGTTAAAGAAAATATGTTGTTAGAAGTTGGGCTTACTTTAAAGAAAGGATCTTTTTTAGCTCTTTTTGGAGCAAGTGGAAGTGGAAAAACAACTCTTCTTAGAATAATAGCAGGTCTTGAAAAGGCAAAAGGGCAGATTATTGTAGATAATGAAAAATGGCTTGATAAAAATAAATTTTTGCCTCCTCAAAAAAGGGAAATAGGATTTATGTTTCAGGATTTTGCACTTTTTCCGAATATGAATATAATAGAAAATCTTTTATATATAAATAATGATAAAAAATTTGCTGAGAAGCTTCTTAGTCTAAGCGGATTAAATGCTTTAAAAAACAGAATGCCCCATTCCCTAAGCGGAGGACAAAAACAAAGAGTTGCTTTATGTAGGGCGCTTATGAGAAAGCCTAAACTTTTATTGTTGGATGAGCCTTTTTCAGCCCTTGATACAAAAATGCGTGAAAATTTGCAAAATGAAATTATGATGTTTCATAATGAATTTAAGTTAACTACAATTATGGTTTCACATTCTCCCGAAGAAATTTATAAATTGGCAAATATTATGATAGAATTTAAACACGGAAAAATTATAAAAAAAGGTTCTCCAAAAGAGCTTTTACTAAAAACCAGCGGAAGTGAAAAATTTTCATTAATAGGTAAAATTATAGATATAATTAAAGCGGATGTAATTAATATAGCGTTGGTTTCAATAGGCTCTCATATTGTTGAGGTTGTTATTTCAAAGGAAGAAGCGAAAAAATTAAAAAAAGGCTTTAGTGTTGTTTTGTCAACAAAAGCTTTTCATCCAAATATAAAGGTTTTAAATGAAGATACTTTTAGTTGAAGACGATAATTTTATAGGAGAATCCATAAAAGATTATTTAGAATTTGAAGGTAACAGAGTAGATTATTTTGATTCACCTATAAAAGCACTTGAAGAGATCTATCCAGAGCATTATGATATTTTTTTGCTTGATGTAAATATGCCTGGAATGAGTGGATATGAATTTTATGATGAACTCAAAAATTATGCAAAAGATATTCCTGTTATTTTTATAACGGCTTATTCTGATATAGAGCATATAAAAGAAGCATTTGATTTAGGGGCAGCGGATTATATAAAAAAGCCTTTTGAGCTTGAAGAACTTGAACTTAGAATAAAAAGGCTTGTTTTTAAAAAGACAAATAAAATAAAAATAACTGAAAATTATGAATTTGATTTAAATAAACTCAGACTTTTTTATAAGGAAGAAGAAGTAGAACTTACGCAAAATGAAAAATATTTTTTGGAAGTGTTAATAAAAAATATAGGTCAAGTTGTGGAATTTGAAAGTTTTAGAGATTATGTGTGGGATGGGAAAGATATATGTGATAACACAATAAGAACACAGGTTAAAAAACTTCGATTAAAACTTAATGAAAATTTTATAAAAAATGTAAGAGGAATTGGATATAAAATTGAGAAATTCAAATGATTTTAAATTTGATTTAACATTTGCTTTTGTTATTTTTGCTTTTGTAATAATTGTAATTAATACTTATACTTCTATATATATGTTTACAAATCTTACAACCAAACAGTTTAAAGATAAAATTCAGTTAGTTGCTGAAAATATGTATAATAATTATAAATCAAAAGAAAAAACAATAAAAAACACAACTTTAGCTATTGCAAAAAATGATATTTTTAATACTTCTTTTACTCCAAGTATCAATATAATAAAATCTGTTTTTAAAAC
>JALUWM010000037.1 GCA_027019465.1 Campylobacterales bacterium | reverse complement strand
TCAAAAGAGCAGCTTTTAGATGCTATTTGGGAAGAGCCTGAGATGGTAACACCAAATGTTATTGAAGTTGCAGTAAATCAAATTCGTCAAAAGGTTGACAAAGTTTTTAAAATTGATACAATACAGACCATTCGCCGAAGAGGCTATAAATTTTGTTACCCAAAGGAGTAATATGTCATTAAAAATCAATAATGAATGTATTGCGTGTGATGCATGCTTGGAAGAATGTCCAAATGGAGCTATTGAACCTGGAGACCCTATTTATGAAATAGACCCTGATTTGTGCACAGAATGTATAGAACATGGAGGTGAACCTCAATGTGTACCTGTTTGTCCTGTTGATGCAATAGTGCCGGACCCTGACAATGTTGAAAATGCAAAAGAACTTAAATTAAAATCTGAATTTATTCACAAAGAGGAATAATGGCAAAAATAACAACCGTTATTGATATTGGTTCAAACTCAGCTAGAATGGCTGTATTTAAAAAGACAAGCCGTTTTGGCTTTTATCTTGTAAGAGAAGAAAAGTCTAAAGTTAGAATCAGTGAAGGTGCTTATGAACATAATGGAGAACTTCAGGATTTTGCTATTAAAAGGGCTTTAAATGCCTTAAGTGAATTTCTTTTAATATCAAAATCTTTAAAATCAAGAAAAATTTTATGTGTTGCCACTTCAGCTGTGAGAGATGCTCCAAATAAAAGTGAATTTATATCATTGGTAAAAAAAGAACTAGGGCTTAATATAAAAGTTATTGATGGAGAAAAAGAGGCGTTCTTTGGGGGGGTTGCGGCTGCAAATCTTTTATATGAAAAAAGTGGAGTAACTATTGATATTGGTGGGGGTTCTACTGAATTTGCTTTTATTAAAAATAAGCATATTGAAAATACAATTTCTTTAAAACTTGGAACTGTCCGTTTAAAAGAGCTTTTTTTTGATAAAGGTGATATAGAAGGTGCTAGAAAATATATAAAAAACGAGCTTGAAAAATTGGGAAATAATTTTAATCATAAAACAGTTTTTGGTATAGGAGGAACTATAAGAGCGCTTTCTAAAATTATAATGGAAGAGATTGAATATCCTATAGATATTTTACATGGATTTACATATGAATTTGAAAAATATAAATATTTTTTAGAGCATATTATAAAAATGGATAATGAAGCACTTTTAAAAATAGGTGTTAAACAAGAAAGGCTTGATGTTATAAGACCTGGAACACTTATATTTTTAGAAGCTATTAAATATCTTAAAGGACAAAAAATCATAACAAGTGGAGTTGGTGTTAGAGAAGGGGTCTTTTTAACGGATTTACTGAGGAATCATAATCATAAATTTCCTGATAATTTTAATCCATCTGTTAGAACTATTATTGATGTTTATCAAATAGACAGAAAACTTGCTTCTTATGAAACAAAAATAGCTTTAAAAGTTTTTGATTTATTAAAAAAGGATTTTAAACTTGATGATAGCTATAAAATGCATCTTATTTATGCTATAAAGCTTTCCCGTGCAGGAGAGCTTATAGATTTTTATGAGGCGCATAAACATACAGATTATATTTTACTTAATTCCCTTCATTACGGCTTTAGACATTGTGACAGACTTTTAATTTCAAAAATTATACGATTTCATAAAAGAAAAAAGATTAAAAAAAGAGAAATAGAAGAGTATAAATGTTTATTGCCTAAAAAAGATATTGTTGAAAAGTTGTGTAATATCTTTTGGGTTGCAAAACTTATAAATATTGATTTTTCTATGCCTGATGTTAAAATAAATAAAGAATATAAAAAGATAATTATTACAGGAGAGAATTTATATTTAGCAAAAGAGAGAAGTAAAACAAGAGACCTTTTTTTTGATTTGGAGATTAAATATTAAAAAGAAGTTCCTAAATTAAATTCAAATTTTTGTAAATTATCACTTTTTTTACTTTTAATTGGCCATGCCCAGATGAAACTTAAAGGTCCCATTGGTGTTATCCAGTTAAGCTCAACACCATAAGAACTTCTTGTAATATTTAGATTATTTTCTCCGATTGCTCCATAATCAATAAATCCACTTAGCCATAAATTACTTTTTAGACTAAGAGGTGTTGAAATTTCAGGGCCTGCTATAAATTCTCTTTTTCCTCCTATTTCATTTCCTGTGGAATCTTTTGGTGAAATTGAATCATAACTAAATCCTCTAACGGTATTCATACCTCCTAAGTAAAATTTTTCATTGATAGGAAGATATCCGATTTGTTGGATATATCCACCTTTAATTCTAAATTTTAAAACAGCTATAGTTTTATATATTTTATTTGTTATCGGATAAAAATATTTATAGTTTCCTAAAATTTTTAAATATTTTTCATCTCCCCCAACCCCTGCATATTCTGCTGAAATGTAGGCTTTTTGCCCTGTAGTAGGGAAGAAATAGTTATTGGTATTGTTAAAACTTAAAGAAGATACAACATAACTTTTAACACTATTTGGTTTAACATCAATTGTTGTGCTGTAATTGCTTAATTGATTTTGCGTATATCCGTAAGTTATATTTGTACTTAGATTTCTTGTAAGTTGTTTTCCAATACCAACAGTAAAACCTTTTTGTTTTGAATCATATGAAATTCCTTGATAAGATGTATTGAAAATAGAAGTATTAAAAGAGTATTCAGAATCAAAAACTCTTGGATTAACTAAAGAGATTGAATAACTTCTTGATTTTGAATTTATATCGGCATTAAAAGACAGGCTTTGTCCTCCTCCAAAAACATTTTTTTCTGTAAGGTTTACATTAAAGCCAATTTTTGTGTAACTTCCGTAGCTTATACCAGCCCTAAGCGAACCGCTAAGACCTTCTGTTACTTTAATAAGTAAATCTATTTGATTTGCAGATACCTTTTTTTGTGTTATTTGGACATTTTTTATATATCCACTTCTTTGAAGAGAGTATTTTGTATCTATTATATTTTTGTAAGAGTATTTGTCTCCTGGTGCTAAATAGACACTTCTTCTTATTACTCTGTCAAGAGTTGTTTTATTTCCGGAAATTATGACATTATGAATATAGACAATTTCACCAGGTATTACATTATATTTAATAATGGCAAAACGGCCGTTTTTTTTAATTTCAGGGTAAACATTGGCATATGCATAACCTTCATTTTGAAAAGCGTGTTTAATATCCTCAATATCCTTTCTAAGAGCGGAAATATTAAAATATTTATCTGTTTTTAGATTTAGTTTTGGCAGTTTTACTTTTATATTTTTTGGATAATTGATTAAAACTTTTTTGATAATATATCTTGGTCCTTCGTGAATTTTGTAATCAATATCTGCAAAATAAGAATCAAGATTTGTTTTTGCAAAAGGGAGTGATACTTTAGCATCCATATATCCTAAATTAAGATAATAATTTTCAAGTGAATTTTTATCTGATATTAATTTATAAAGTTTTAATTCTCCACTGTTAAAAAACGGTAAAAAACTCCAAAAAGTTCTTGGTTGGTTTTTTATTTCATCTATTAAATCGCTTTTTGGAAGAGTTGCTCCATAAAAATTAACATTTCTTATAACTACATTTTTACCTCTATTGATTGTTATATCTAAAACTATTTTTGTTTTATTTAGAGGAATTTTTTTTATTTCAACAACAGTATCAAAGTAACCTTTTGCCAGATAATAATTTTGAATAAAGCGTTTTAATTTTTTTAATTTTTCTTCATTTAAAATCTCACCTTTTTTAGGCATTAAATTTTGTTCTTTTAATACCTTTTTAAGGTCATCTGAAAAATTTTCAGTTTTTATTTTGCTGATAGTAGGTTTTTCAAGACAAATAAAAGTCAGATTTCCTTTATTAAAATCAGCTTTTATTGTTTTGAAATAACCGGTATTGTAAAGTGCTTTAATACTTTCATTTATTTTTTTAATATTATAAACACTATTTGGATTAATTTTGATAATTGCATTTGCACTTACTGGTGAAATATGTATCAAACCTTTGTAATTTATTTGATTAATGTTTTGTGCTAATATAATTGCCGGTAAAAAATATATAAATTTCTTCATAATTCCCCTTATAATGATTTAAATAAAATTATAGCGTAAATGTGATATAATTTTTCAAAAAGAGGTCTTATGAAATGTAGTATTATCGGACTTGGACTTATGGGTGGCAGTTTTGGGCTTTCTGTAAGAGATTATTTTGATGAAATAATAGGAATTGACCATAATGAAATTCATAAAAAAGAGGCTTTAAATCTTGGACTTGTTAATAACATAGGTAGTTTGGATGATGTTAGTAACAGTGATTATATTATTTTGGCAATTCCAGTTAGAGGTATTATATCCTTATTAAAAGAAATTTCTAAAATTACTCTTAAGAAAGATGCTGTTATTATTGATTTTGGTTCTACAAAAGAGACTATTGTAAATGAATGCCCTAAAAATATAAGAAAACATCTAGTAGCCTCTCATCCTATGGCAGGTACAGAATATTCTGGTCCACAGGCTGCTATTGCAGATTTATATACGAATAAGGTTATGGTTGTTTGTAATATAGAAAGAAGTGGAGAAATTCAAAAACAAAAAGCATTAGAACTTTTTGAAAAATTAAAAATGAATATAAAGTTTATGGATGCAAAAGAACACGATAGACACGCAGCATTTATTTCTCATATGCCTCATATTGTCTCTTTTTCTCTTTCAAATGCTGTTGTTAAACAAGAAGATAAAAACAATATTTTGACACTCGCAGCAGGAGGATTTAGGGATATGAGCAGACTTGCAAAAAGTAATCCACATATGTGGAATGATATTTTTAAAGAAAACAAAAAAAATCTTTTAGATTCTATAGAAGCTTTCAAAAGCGAGCTCAAAAAAGCTAAAGATATGATAGAAAACAATAAATGGGAAGAGCTTGAAAAATGGATGGAAATAGGAAATACTCTACATAAGATTATGTAAAATGGAAAAGATACAGTTATTTATAAAAATATCTGATTGAGGCAAATCCGGAGGCGTTCGAATTTCTGATTTTTTCTGCTTCTTTGTCTGTTATAATTCCACCAAGAGCTATTATGTCTTTATGTAATTTACAAGCTTCGTTTAATTTTTTTATTCCAAGTCCTTTTCTGCCTTTTGAATCAAAAATAGGTGAAAATGTTACAAAATCAAAATTTTGTGCTTTTTTTATTTCTTCAAATGAGTGAGCTGAAAAAATTGTTGTTTTATCTTTAAAATTATTTAAATTTATGTTTAAATAAGCTCCTGGAAAATGTATCCCGTCAAAATATTTAAGCAAAGTTTTATCAATTAAAGAATCGTAATTTATAAATAATTTTGAATAATTTTTTGCAAAAGTAGCAAATTCTATTATTTCTTTTTTCGAAGGGTTTAATTTGTTTCTGTAACATACAAAATTAGGTTTATGAATTTTAATAATATTTAAAGTTTGAGAAAGAGGAAAAGAAAAATCTGTAATAAAATATTTTATTATAATGTTTCCTCGTGTCCTGAAACTGCACCGTAAAGGTAAACATATGTAAGTACCATGAAAATGAATGCTTGAAGAATTGCTGAGAAAGTCATTAATGCAAAACCTGCTAAAGGAAAAATCCAAGGAGCAAGCATTAACAATACAAGTAAGAATAAATCATCACCTTTAATGTTCCCGAATAACCTGAAAGCAAGTGAGATAATTCTTGAAAAGTTTGAAAGAATTTCAACAGGAAAAATTAAAGGTGAAAGCCATTTTACAGGACCTGCGAAATGTGCAAAATATCTTCCAATACCTTCTTTTCTCATACCTTCAAAGTTGTAATAAATAAATACAATTAACGCTAATGTTAATGTAAGGTTTACATTTCCTGTAGGAGGTTCAAATCCCGGAACAATCTCCATTAAATTACCAAAGAAAATAAAAATAGCCAAGCTTCCAGCTAAAACTAAATATTTTCTTGCAACTTCTTCACTTGCTACATCTTTTCCAATATATAACATTCCACTTACAATCGCTTCCATTACATTTTGACAACCGCTTGGCACTAATTGAAGTTTTTTAGTAGCAAGTCTTGCTACAATAATGGAGAGTATTGCCGCTAATGAGGCGTGAACAATTAATTGAACATATTGATTGTGGCCTAAAAATCCGAAGAGTAACCAAATTCTATCTTCCATTAGAATCCTTTTTTATGGAATTTTAACATATAATTAAAAATATATTAAGAGTGAATTGTGAAAATTTGCTAAATTTTGAAATTTTTACACATTTATTTTATATTGTCCTATCCTGTAAAGTGCAAAATCATATTTAAGTGGATCTTCTTTATCAAATTCTTTTAATTTCTCGGTTAGTTCAATTGCTGCTTGTAAATCATATGTCTTTCTTTTTAAAAGTCCAAGATTTAAAGAAACTTTATGAGTGTGTGTATCAAGAGGAATTATTAAATCACTTGTTTTAATCTCTCTCCATAAGCCTAAATCAGGTTTATTATCTCTTATCATCCATCTTAAAAACATATTCCATCGTTTATAAGGACTAATACCTTTTGTTTTATTAGGTGGAATTTTACCTATTAAAAACTCATACCCTTTTGATGTGTAAGGATTTATTTGATAAATTGTTTTTATAATTTCTCTTAAGCCGTCAATTATATTTTCTTCTTTTTTATAACCTTGTAAAAAAAGTTCATTAAGTGAATAATCTTTTTTCATAATTTTTATTGTTTTTAAAAATTCTTTTACATCTTCTTTGGTTTGAAATCTATAATAACTTTCATTGGAATTAAAATTTTCCAAATCAAGTGAATTTAAAAATTTCATAATGGCTTTTACATTTCCATAGGCAAAAAGTGCAGCTATTAAGGCAACATATTCATTATTATATTTTTTAGCTATTATTATCGGATCAGGTTTTTTATTTGAAATTTCATAAATATTATTTTTTATAAGATTATCAAACTTTTTTTTAATATTCACTTAAAACTCTTTAATTACTGAATACTAAATAAGGAATCAAGCATTTTGTTAATGGTTGTAATAACTTTTGCATTTGCCTGGTAACCTCTTTGATATTTTTCAAGATTTATAAGTTCGTCATCTATATTTACTCCACTTAAAGAATAATATTCATTTGAAATGTTTTTAAAAAGTGTTTGGGAGGAATCTTTTTTATCACTTGTTTCTTTTATTTTATCAGCTAAGTTTGAGGTTGTTTGTTTATAATACCCGTATAATGTCGCTTTTGTATTTTGACCATTTTTATTAAAGGTAATTTCTTTGAACTGAAGTTGAAGCATTTCATTAGCAACATCATTATTTCCTTCGTTTGGTGCTTTATAAGCGTGAATTTCGCTTGGGTTTTTTGCCAATTCATCTTTTAGTGCAATATTTTTTGAATTATTTCCTTCAAAAAAGTTATTAATTTGAAAAACTCCTCCAAAATTTGCGGTGTCGTTATCAAGACCCACATATGTTGAAGTGTCTGTTTTTGCATTTATTATAAAATGACCGTTTATAAATGAAGCATGATAATAATCATCCACATCATCATTTGTATTGTTATCGTGATTATCATCAATAAGTTTTGTATTTATCTGATTTACAATTCCAGCAATTGTGGAATATTTTGGGTTTTTTGAATTTGAATCTATAGTAATTGTTCTTTTTGCAAGCTCTTTTCCTTCGCTATTGTAAACAACCACATCAAATGAACCATTATTTAAAGGTAAAGGAAGTTTATCTTTTATGGAATTTAAAGGGAGATATTCTATTTGGTTTAAAGCATTAAAAAGTGAGCTTCCATCATCTGAAATTAAAACAGAGCCTTTTGGATTCGTTTTTCCGTCATTGTTTGTATCTGATGGGACAAATTTTATTTCTCCATTTATTAGTTTTGCTTTTACATCAAAATTTTGATCATAATTTGTAATTTTTTCATTTATTTTATTTAAAACATCGTTAATTGAATCAGTTGGTTTTATATTTACTTGGAATGGAGTTTTTGTTAAATTATTTCCTTTATTATCTAAAAGATTAAATTGTAAAATGCCATTTTTTACGGGTGATTTTAAAATTTTTTGGGAATAGAGTGTATTTAAAGGTACATTTGATAAATTTTGAGGTATGTTTACAGGTTCATTTATTTGACCTGCATTTATATTAGATTGGGCAGAATAAGAATAAATTGAATTTACATTATTAATCAGTGAAGCACTAAGAGCATCAAGAGATGATAAAATATCTCCTATATCTCCATTTGTTGGAGTGCCGTCATTATTAAAATCAGTTCCCCTAAGTCCTAATAGTGCACCTATTTCTGAAGATGAGTTTGCAATGCTTTTTGTTACATCTGATATTGATAAGTCATCGTTTTGTATTCCTATATTAGTATTTATTCCTTTAGAAATAGGGACTAATTGATGATATGAATCGCCATCAATCAGAGGTTTTCCTCCGAGTAATACCTGATAGCTTTGAGAATAACCTGTTGTAATTGCACCTTGTGAATCTTTGGTGGTTATACCTGACTTTAAAACAGTTACATTTAAAATTTCTTTTAATCTTTTTTCAAGACCGTCTCTTTGATCTCTTAATTCGTTTGCGTGCGATTCCCCATTAGCTTCATATGCAGAAATTTGTTTATTTAATGAGGCTATGTTTTTGATAATTGTATTTGTTTCTTTTATTCGTGAATTTATTTCTGAATTAATACTTGTTTGAATTTTAGATAAGTTGTTTCTTAAAAAATGAAAAGTATCACAAAGTTGTTGGCTCTTATTTGCCAATACCACTTTTGTGCTTCCATTGTTTGGATTGCTTGCAAAATTTTGCCAAGCATTAAAAAAATCTTCCATATTTTTGTGAAGTCCCTGATCTTGGACATCAGGAAAATATGTTCCGATTTCTTTAAGATATTGCTCTGTTGTATCTAGTTGTTTGAGTGTTGCAGAAGATGATGTATATCTATCAAAAAGAAATGTATCTGTAATTCTATTAACAGAGCTTATTTTTACTCCCATTCCTATATCACCAGGGATTGAATTGATTGGTTTAAGTGTTGTAAAAATAGCTCTTTCTCTTACATAATCAGGATTTGAAGCGTTTGAAATATTATTTGAAGTAACATCAAGAGCTGTTTGATTAGCCTGTAAACCAGTAAGAGCGGTTGAAAGTCCTGTAGCAATTGCCATTTTAAGCCTTTATCCTAAGTTGTGAATTAGAAATATAATCTTTTTCATAGGTTATTTGTTTTTTGTCTTTAATCTTATTTAAAAGAGTATTGTAAAAATTTGTAACACTAAAAGATAGTTTAGAAAAAAATTTATGTTGTTTATTAAATTCATTTAAAAAATTTTTAAATTTTTCAAATTCTTTTTCTTCTTCATAGCTAAAAATTTCTTCTAATGGTTTGTTTCTATTTGAGAGAATATTATCTATTTCGTTTTTAGTATTTTGAAATTTTATTGCTAACTTTTCTTTTATTGAAATATTATTAAAAATTTCTTCGTGCTTTGCTTCTTTTATTGCTTCAATATCTTTTTTTGTCATATCTATTAAATCATTTAGAATTTTATTTGCTGTTTGTAATTTGTTAAGTAACATTTCCCTTCCTTTTTGAAAAGGAAGAAGAGATTATTTTAAATGTTTTGCCATAGCCTCGGCACTTTTTTGTAAATCTATTTTATAAGTGCCATTTTTGATTTGTTGCTTAATCTCTTCTACCCTTGATAATTTTGTATTTTTTTGTATTTTTTTATTTTGTTGGGTAGAAAAGTCATTTGTTATATTTAAGCCTGTATTTATTTTATTTATCATTTAAAGCCTTTTTTATTATTTCTACCCAACTATATCGGTAAATTATAAAAAATCTAAACCCTGTCTTTTAAAAAATTATATAAAAGTTCTGAATATCCAAAATTCCCACTTAGCTCTTTTGAAAGTTCTTGCTGATACATTGATTTATAAATATCTTCCCCTGGACTTTTTGGATATAATGGATTTTTTGAATCAAGTGCCTGTTTTACATAAAAATTTAATATTTCGCTCGCAAAATTGTCACAAACTTTTTTTAATTTGTGTAGTTTTTCTTGATGAGATGAAAGTTGATTTTGCATTTGTATTTGTTGTATTTTCATAAATTCTCCTTTAATTTATTATAAGTTTTGCATTTAAATTTTGTGATTGCCTTAAATTTTCAAGAATAGCAATAATATCTTGAGGTGAGGCATTCGATTTTTTTAAATCTTGTGCAAGTTCTGTTATTGTTGTTGGTCTTCTTATTTTTATTGTGAAATCTCCATAAATAATAACACTTGGATTAATGGTTATATCTCCTCCTGCCGTAATTGTTCCTGTATTTTCATTTATAGCTATAATATTTTGTTTTGGTAAACTTATATTAAGTTTTTGGATTTTTGCAAGAAATTCCGGCATAGTAATATTTTTTGGTTTTTTAAGCTGTACGGTTCTTGGGTCTGTTGCAACTGCTAATTTTTGTTTAAAAAATGAATTGATTTTATTTTGGACATTTATTGCAAGATTAAAATTACTTTCTTTTAGTGATAATGTTGCAAATTTTTGATGATATAAATCCCATATAACAGATCTTTCAACTGTAGCTCCGTTTATTACTTTTACTGTGGTTGTGAAATGTTTTTGTTTTTTACCTCCTTTGAGGTTAAATCCTCCCATTGTAATAGGCCCTTGAGCTAAGGCATAAATTTTACCATTTACACCTTTTAACGGAGTAAGAAGTAAAACTCCTCCTTGAAGAGATGTTGCATCCCCTATTGATGAAACAGTTACATCTATTTTATCTCCTTCTCTTGCAAAAGGAGGAAGAGAGGCTGTTACCATTACTGCTGCTACATTTTTAGATTTAATATCTTTTGGGTTTAATTGCACATGAACATTTTTTAATAGGTTTGAAAGGGTTTGATTTGTGAATTTAGAAGATGTTGAATCTCCGCTTCCGTCAAGCCCCACAACAAGCCCATATCCTATCAATTGATTGCTTCTAACACCTACTATATTTGAGATATCTTTTATTGTAGAAGCAAAAAGATTTGTTGAAATAAAAAGATATAATATAGAAAAAAAGGTAATTGTTAAAAATTTTTCAAATTTATCTAAAATGTAAATCATAAAACACCTTTTTGCTATTATTAAGCAAAAGGTGTTCCAAAAGTAGAGAAGGGAAGAGGAATATGAGTTTTAAGTTTTGAGTTTTGAATTTAATCTTTAACATTAAACATTAAAAACTCTACACCCAACACTGCGCACTACTCACTAATATACCTAACTATAAGTTTTCCTTCTTTTTCATAAAAATCATATACATTTTTTTCACTTAAAAGTTCATCTAAAAAGTCTTTGTCAAATTTTTCATATTCTACAAGTTTGAATTTTTTTATCTCTTTCATTTTGATTAAGAAAATAATCCAGGCAATTCCCATAAAAATTGCTAAAATTAAAAATATATTTAGCATACTGTGATTCATAAAATATCCGGCTATCGCACCACCTAGGAAAATTCCTAAATACTGGATTGTATTTGATGTTGAAAGGGCTGTTGCTTTTTGATGAGCATAGGCAACTTTACTTACAAAACTTTGTAATACAGGCTCAAGAAGGTTAAATCCAAAAAAGAAAATCAATACTGCACTGAACATACTAGCGGCAGTTCCAATAAACATTAAAATTAAAGATAGTGTAATAGAACTTGATGCTATAATAAATACAAGTTTTGCTTTGCCTTTTTTTTCAGCCAAAATTGCTCCAAGAGGAAGTGCAAAAAAGCCTAAAACAAGGGCTGGAATATAAACTTTCCAAAGCTCTGTTTTTTCCCAGTGAAGTTTTTGTGTGAATAAAAGCGGGATAAGTAAGAAAAATACGGTCATCAGACCTTTTTGCATAAATCCTGAATAAAATAGTTTAAGAAGCTCTGTATGAGTTAAAATCTCTTTTAGAGAATTTTTGCTTTTCATATGATGAACAATTTTTGGAGCAGTAGGAATTTTTTTGATAACAAGCCATATAGTAAAAAGAGCTAAAAGAGCTGTAAAAGCAAAAAGTTTGTCAACCCCCCATTTAGCTCCTACAGTAGGACCTAAAATCATAGAAAGAGCAAAAGCAAGAGCAATAAACTGTCCCATTCTTGCAAATATTTTGGCTCTGTTACTTTCATCGCTAAGTTCTGCCATATAAGCCATAATAACACCACCTATTGCACCGGCACCCTGAAGCAAACGACCGAAAATAAGTGTATATATATTGTCACTAAAAGCACAAACTAAACTACCAAGTGCTAAAAGTGAAAGACCAATAATTAAAATTGCTTTTTTGTTATATTTATCTGCAAGTTTTCCAAAAGGAATCTGAAGAAAAATTTGAGAAAGAGCATAGGCGCCAAGAGCAATACCTACACTAAACTCATCAGCGGCTTTTAAATGTAAAGCATAAAGCGCTAAAACCGGCATAACAATAAAAAGCCCCAGAAATCTTATTGCCATAAGAAGTGAGAGATAAGTCATATTTTTCCTTTTTGTGAAATTATAACTAAAAGAGGATTAATTAAATCTTAATTTTCTCTTTTTGGCGGTTTTTAAAAATTACAGCTTCATTTAATCCTTTACTTTTTAATTTCTGTATAGTTTCATTTAATTTAAAGCCTACTTGGCTAGGGGAGTGTGCATCGCTTGAAAAGGTAATATCTATATTTTCATTTAAAATCATATCAAGAAGTTCATCTCCTGGGTAAAGTTCATTTACCGGTTTTCTAAGTCCTGCTGTGTTTATTTCTATTGTCATATTGGCTTTTTTTATAGCTTTTATTGCATTTTTTGCGATATCTTTTATATTTTTTGTAGGTTTAAAACCAAAAACCTTAACTAAATCTATATGTCCTACAATATCAAACATTTTTGAAGAAGCCAAATTTTTTATTAAATAAAAATACTCTTTATAAACATCATCAACATCTCTTTTTTCCCACTCTTTTATAAATTCAGGATTATCAAACCCCCAGTTATCAAGGAAATGAACGCTTCCTATTAAATAATCAACTTTTCTCTCAAGCACTCTTTTATCTACAAAAGGCGTAAAATCAACTTCATATCCAAGAAGTATTTCTATTTTGTTTTTGTATTTTTCTTTTAAATTTTTTATTCTTTTTTCATATAAAGGCATATCTTCAAAACCCATTCTGTATTCATAATCAAATTCCATTGGAGCATGGTCTGCAAATCCGTAATATTTAATACCTTTTTTTAAAGCTTCATTAATAAACTCTTCTTCATTTCCGTTAGCGTGATTGCAAAGTGTAGTATGATTATGTAAATCAATCATTTTTTGCCTTTTTATCTGAAATTATATATAATTAATCCAAAAAAGAGGTGGCCTATGAATCAAGAAGAATTAGATAGTTTAGTAGGCGATGAATTTGAAGATATTATAGATGATGATTTAGATGGAAAAAGTGAAGAAATAGATGAAGATATTGTGATTGATAATGACGATATCATAGAAGATGATACAGATGTTGGTGAGGATGATGAACAAATGGAAGAAGAATTTGATGATGATGGATTTGCCGATGTGTTAGGTGATACTGAAGAAAAAATAGGTGATAAAAACAGTGAAGAAGCTTATCCTCCGCCTGCTGATAGTAAAAATAGAGTTGTAGCCCAGCTTGATGAAGTTACAAAAGAGAGTGAGGAAAAAGCAACTCAAATACTTGATATTATGGATGAAATTGGTGAAAATGTAGAGAGTAATGTAGATTCAATCAAAGGTATTTTAGAGTTTTTAAATAAACAAAAAGAGTTGTTTGAAAAATTACATAATAAATTTCCTCATGTGAAAACATTTGAAAGCGAACTTAAAGAAATTGATAAAACTATTCAAAAAGTAAACAATATAATTGAAAGAAACGAAACAACTTCTGAAAAAATTTTTACTGTTATGGATATTATGCAATATCAGGATATTCACCGTCAAAAAATAGAAAGAGTTATTAATATAATGAGAGCATTAATTAAATATATGAATAAACTCTTTGAAGGAAATGTTGAAGATGAAAAACGGGTTCAAAGTGCAAAACATATTCACGGAGATACAGAAAATGAAGTTTTAAGCGATGATGATATTGAAGCATTGCTTGACCAGTTTGGAGTGTAAATGAAAAAAGTGGAATTACTCTCTCCCGCGGGGGATTTTGAAAAATTAAAAATAGCAATAAACTACGGAGCTGACGCCGTATATGCGGGAGTTAGCCATTTTTCCCTTAGATGCCACAGCGGAAAAGAGTTTAATTATGAAACTTTTAAAGAAGCTGTTGATTATGCCCATGAAAGAGGAGTTAAAGTTTATGCGACAGTTAATTCTTTTCCTTTTGAATCTCAGTTAGGGCTGGTTGAAAACCATATTAAAAAACTAAAAGAAATAGGTGTAGATGCGATGATTATATCAACTCTTGGAGTTATTAAAAAAGCTCGTGAGATAGCCCCTGAGATTGATATTCATCTCTCAACCCAGGCTAATGCCCTTAATTCCTGGGATTATGAGGCTTACAGGGATTTTGGTGTAAAAAGAATAATCGCTGCAAGAGAAACAATGCTTAGTGATTTAATAAAAATAAAACAAAAAGTCCCCGATATTGAAATAGAAGTCTTTGTGCACGGGGCTATGTGTTTTGCATATAGCGGCAGATGTCTTCTAAGCGCCGTTCAGTTTGGAAGAAATCCAAATAAAGGAAGCTGTGCAAATGACTGCAGATATCCTTATGTTTTATATGCCGAGAATCCAGATACCGGGAAAATATTTAAAATGGAAGAGTATAGCGACGGCACTTATATAATGAATGCAAAAGATTTGTGTTTAATTAATTATATGCCGGAGATTTTAAAAAGCGGTGTTATTGATTCTGTTAAAATAGAAGGAAGAACAAAAGCTCCATATTATGTAGGAGTTGTAACAAAAGCATACAGAGATGCCATTGATGAGTTTGAAAAAACAGGAAAATGTAACTCAGAAAAATATTATAAAGAGATTTTAACCACTAAAAACAGAGGTCTAACAGATGCTTACCTTGTAAAAAGACCTTATGAAAGAGACAATACACAAAACCTTGAAACCTCTCTAACGCACGGAGAGTGGCAGGTTGCAGGAATTGTGAATGAAGATGAGAATACTTGTATGTGTAAATATAAAATTTTTTCAGGAGATGTTTTAGAAATACTTTCTCCAAAAGAAGTGAATGAATGTAAAAACGAAATAGGTAAAATTTATAAAGAACAGAGTAAATGGTATTTAAAACTTGATAAAATTATTACTAAAAATGAAAAAGAGTTAAGCTCAGTTCACAGCGGTAATCAAAACCCTATAAAACTGCCTTGTAAATTACCATATCTAACATTTTTAAGAAAAAAAGTTGAATTTAGCCCAAATGGGGTATAAAAAATAAAGGAAATAAAATGAGATTTGTAAGTATTTTAATGGGAAGTAAAAGTGATTATGAAATAATGATAGAAGCTGTTAGAATTTTAGAAAAATTTCAAATTCCTTATGAAGTGATTATCACTTCGGCTCACAGAACGCCTGATAGAACACATACATATGTAAAAAATGCTGAAGAAAAAGGTGCAAAAGTATTTATTTGTGGGGCAGGAATGGCGGCACATTTAGCGGGAGTTGTTGCAAGTATTTCAACAAGACCGGTAATAGGTGTTCCAATGCCTAGTGGAATGATGGATGGTCTTGATGCACTTCTTTCAACTGTTCAAATGCCAGGAGGAATGCCTGTAGCAACTCTTGCAGTTGGAAAAGCCGGGGCAAAAAATGCCGCATATCTTGCACTTCAGATTTTGGCAAATAGCGATGAAGAACTAAAAGCAAAACTTGAAGAAGACAGAATTGCTCAGGCAAAAAAGGTGGAACTTGATTCAAAAGAAGTTGAGGTAATATTAGACTGATGCAAACATGGCTTAATATAGATGAATTTGCAACATTAAGCGGTAAAAGTAAAAAGAGTATTATTGCTTTATGCAGGGAAAAAAAACTAAAATGTAAAAAGACAAAAGAAGGAATTTTTGTTGAGGTGGAAGCTTTGGCAAAATCCCTTGTTCCTATTCAGGAACTTCAAATAATAGAAAAAGAAAATTCTATTGTTGAAAAAACAGTTTCTATGTTTTTAGCACTGCACGAAAAAGTTTTAATGAGTAAAGATGAAACAATAGAGGCCTTAAAAGAAGAAAATAAATTTTTAAAAGAATCTATTTATTCTATGCAAGAAGTTTATGATGAATCAAAAAAAACAATAGAAACACTTCAAAAACAGCTTGAAATTACCCAAGAAGAGCTTGAATTTTGTAGAAAGAAATATAAACTTATGTGGGGCAGGGTACTTAAAAAAGAAAATGGGGAAGAATAATAGAGTGTTAAGTTTTGAGTGTTGAGTTAAATAGTCTAATTAAAAATTCAAAACTTAAAATTAAAAATTAATAAAGGAGGATAAATGGCAGTACAAAAAAGAGTAATTGTTTTTAG
>JALUWM010000036.1 GCA_027019465.1 Campylobacterales bacterium | reverse complement strand
TTTAATTGAATTAAAAATAATATTTTTTATTTTACCATCTCTTACATCATAATCAATAAACTCTTTATCCCAAAGTTCTTTTACAAGATAATTAGAAAGTTCATCTATTCTTTCATCTCTTTTTATATTAAAGCCCTGTTCATCTGCAACTTTTTGTTTTATCAGTTTAAAAACTTCCCTTCTATCTACATCATAAAACAAAAATTCATTTTCTTCTTCTTGTTTTGTAAGAATTTCTCTTGCTTTATCCTCAATTTCTCTCTCCCACAAGGCATCATCCATTATAATATCTTCAATCTCTTTTATAGCATTATCAATACTTTTTGGAAAAGTAACATAACCGCTGTTTAACAAATCAATTGCTACTTTTCTTGCTATAAACGGAACCTGTGCTTCTTTAATGAGCATATTTAGCCTTTTTTTTAAAATTATAGCAAATTTATAACTTATTTTTTAAAAAATATATTAAGGGTTAGGACTATTTTTACTTTGATTATTTTCACCTTCAAGAATCTGAGTATAAAGTGCAGCTTTATTCGGGTCCATTTTTGCAAAAATTTTAGATAACGTTCTAGGGGAGAGTTTTTGTAAAATATTTACAGCATCTTTTGTATTCATATTTTCTAAAATTAATGCTGAATTTTTGGCTTTCATTTTTGCATAACTTTGAGTAATTTTATTCATTTTTGCATTTTTAATATCTTGTAAAATTTTTTTATTTTTAGTTATAAGATCTTGTATCTGCTTTTTTTCATTTTCTATATTTTGTAAAGTGGCATTAATTTCAGATTGTTTTTTTTTAAGTTCAGCTTCTTTTTTCTTCATCAATGCCATATAAGTGTTTTTAAGACTTTCAAATGCTTCTTGTCTTTCTATTAAATTTTGAGCCTGGGCCTCTAATTCAGCTTTTTTTTGTGAAAAAATCTGATAACATTCAAACAGTTTTTGATTATCAACACCAAAAAGAGGGGAGAAAAAAAGAAAAAATATTATTAATAATTTTCCATTTTTCATTTTTCACTTTCCATTATTAATATATCTCTCCAAGAATATCTCCAACTTCTACATACTCTTTTTGATTTAAAAATTTAAAATGTTCACTTCCAAAGAATAATAAAATAGACGAACCAAATTCAAATCTACCAAGTTCATCTCCTTTTTTGAGTTTTATAGGCTTTTCATATTCAAAAGTAGTTATTTCTTCATAATCTCTTGAAAGTCTTTTATCAAAATTTAAAACAATTTTTCCAACAATCATAGCACCAACAGCTACAAAATAAAAATATCTATTTTTTGAATCTTTACACTTTAAAACAACTCTTTTATTTTTTGGGAAAACAAGCTCTTTTTCAAGTACACTAGGTTTAACAGGTCTTAAAGTTCCAGGAATAAAAGTGGCTTTTACTATCTCCATATCAACAGGAACATGGAAACGGTGATAATCACTAGGAGAAAGATATAAATTTACAAAATATCCTCCATTTAGATTTGTTTTATAAGAAATAAGCTCTTTTAATTCATACTGTTTACCTTTGATTTGATAAACTTTTCCATCTTCAATTTCACCATCTGCTATTATTTTTGAATCACTCGGACTTACAATAATATCATCTTCATCATAAACTTCTATATTCTCTTTTTTTCTTATAAAAAGTTCATTTAATGTTTTGTATTCACACGGGTCACTAGGCAAAAATTCTTCCATATCTATTTTATAAAATTTAACATAACTTCTATTTATAAAACACTGAATAAATTTAGGAAAAGGCGTTCTTGCTATTTTGACAACTATTTGTGAAAGCCAACGGGAGGGGTTCATTTTAGATTAACTCCTTTTTTGCCTTTTTTGATTTTTCCTATAATATATCCGTCACTGTTTTTTAATACATTTTCTACATTTTCCTCATTTACTGCAAGAATCATTCCAACACCCATATTAAATGTTCTAAACATCTCTTTTTCATCAACATATTTACTCATAAATTCAAATACAGGTAATACTTTTATTTTATCTTTATAAACAACAGCTTCAAGAGTTTCAGGTAATACTCTTGGAAGATTTTCTACTATTCCTCCTCCTGTAATATGAGCTAAAGCATTTATATATGGCTTTAATTTTTTAAAATCTTTTACATAAATTCTAGTAGGAGTCAGTAAAATATCTATTAATTTTTTTCCATCTATTTCATCATCAAATTTCATCTTAAGCTTATCAAAAAAGAGTTTTCTAACCAAAGAAAATCCGTTTGAATGAACTCCACTACTAGGAAGTGCTATTAAGACATCCCCTTCTTTTACAGAAGGATTTAGTTCATCCTCTTCGGCAATTCCAACTGCAAATCCGGCTAAATCAAAATCCCCTTTACTATACATTCCAGGCATTTCAGCAGTTTCTCCACCTATTAGGGCACATTCAGCTTCTTTACATCCAGCGGCAATTCCTTTTATAACATCAGCCGTGGCATCAACATCAAGTTTTGCCGTTGCATAATAATCCAAAAAGAATAAAGGTTCTCCAAAATTACAAATCAAATCATTTACACACATTGCAACCAAATCAATTCCAACTGTGTCAAACTTTTTAGATTCTATTGCAAGTTTAAGTTTTGTCCCAACTCCATCTGTTGCACTAAGAAGCACTGGTTTTTTGTATCCGCCAGGAAGTCTAAAAGCCCCGGCAAAACTTCCTATTCCACCTACTACATTTTCATTAAAAGTTTCTTTTACAACCGGTTTAATTTTTTCAACTAAAGAATTACCCGCATCAATATCAACTCCACTTTCTTTATAGCTGATTTTCATTCGTTTTTCCTTCGCATTCGCAATAGCAGCTTCCAAAAATTTTATTTAACATCCAAGTGCTTGGACAAAAATCAAATATAAAATAAATAAAAAGCATTATAGATAAAAACGCTAAAAGCGCAAGCCCGACAGTTGAATATCCTTTTGCTAAAAACACCAAAATAATTAGAGCAAATATACTCATCATAAGCCTTTGAACCCTCTCAGCACACCAAAATTTCTTCGTTTTCATTTTAC
>JALUWM010000035.1 GCA_027019465.1 Campylobacterales bacterium | reverse complement strand
TCCCATAAAATATGGCTTTATTGGATTTTTTACAGTTGTCAAGATAATCATATCTGTTGCATATTATCTCTTACAGATGGGAATCTTGAAGGATTTTTTCGGTGAAATTAGGTGCGAAAGTTAAGTATATAAGTTTTTCTTGAAAAATCTTTGTAAATTTTTACTTTTACTTTTTTTAATAATAGACATTGTTTAAAATATTTTTTAATATAGCCAATATTGTTACTTTTTAATAAAACTAAAAAATTTTGATGTTTATATTTGTTTAAATTTGTTGAAATGGCAAATTGGTTTATAATTTTTTTACTTGGGTTAAAAAGCTGTGCATTTAGAGGTTGTGGTTTTAAATAAAAAATCATTTCAGACATAAGCTCTCTATTATTGAAAATAATTTTTGTATGAGGATATTTTGTTATTACAGGCTCAATTTTATTAGCAAGAGCACTCCATCCTAAAACTCTTTTGTAAAAATCATTTTTTTTGGTTAGAGGGATTCCTAAAGTATACATAATCGGATGATAAAAATATATAATTAGCGTTAAAAAAACATTAAAACCTATCCCAATATAAAGCCATTTTTTTGATTTTTGATATAAATAATAAACAACTAAAACAGTCGCAGCAATATATGTAGGAAGTGCCCAGTTTGCATTTGCTCTTTCAAGCAGTGCCTGAAGGGAAATAACACCCAAAAACGGAATTGAAAAAATGTATAATAACTTATACTCTTTTTTTGAGAAAATATATGAAAGTTTAAATGTTAAATATAGATATACAGCAAAAAACACAGGTCCGAATACTCCAAATTGTGCCGAAATAAATTCGAAAAATTTTTTTGGATGAAAATGTGAATTATTATGTATTTTGGAAATATCTTCTATTTGATCAAACATTATAAAATTATGATGATAATTCCAAATAAGATTTGGCATATAAATAACAGCTGCTAAAATCATTGATATATAAAATTTTTTATTTTTAAAAGTTTTTTTAGAATCGATTAAAAGATAAAAAACAACGCTTAAAACAAAAATTATCATAGTAGGTTTACTAAGAAGTCCTAGTCCTCCGCCAATTCCGGACAATATCCAGTAAATCCATTTATCATTTTTTAGTGCTTTTATAAAATAATAAAGTGTAAAACTCCAAAAAAATACCAAAAAAGCATCTGTAGAAATTACTTCGCTAAGATAAGAAACGCCTGGAAGTGTTATAAATGCTATACCTGAAAGGAAGGCTGTTTTTTCATTAAAAAGTTCTTTTGTAATTAAATAGACATATATAGCACTTAAAGAATAAAACAGATTTGAAGCTATTTTTACACCATAAATATTATCCCCTATAACAAAAGTAAAAATTTTAATAATAAAAGCAATAAAAGGAGGTTTGGAATAATATCCCCACGCTAAATGTTTTGACCAATACCAATAATATGCTTCGTCAAAAAAAAGGTCTATTTTCATAATTTTAAGTGCAAAAATCCTAAAAAGGAAAAGTAAAAAAATTAGCCCTATAAAATTTTTAAAAGTTAATTTAGTATCCAACTCTTAAAATCCTTCATCAATAATTTGACAAATCATATGTAAAACCATAATATGCATCTCTTGGATTCTAGGTGTGTCATTGCTTGGGATTATAATATTTATATCTCCTAAATCTTTTATTTGCCCACCGTCTTTTCCAAGTAAAGTAATTATTTTTATATTTTTTTCTTTTGCTTTACTTATAGCTTCTATTATATTTTTACTGTTTCCGCTTGTAGAAATTCCTATTAAAACATCTTCTTCGTTCCCAAGAGCTTCAAGTTGTCTTGAAAATACATATTCATACCCATAATCATTTCCTATTGCTGTAAGTGCCGAGGTGTCTGTTGTTAGGGCAATAGCAGGAAGTGAAATCCTCTCTTTTTTAAACCTTCCTGTAAGCTCGGCTGAAAAATGTTGAGAATCAGCCGCACTTCCACCGTTTCCGGCAATTAATATTTTATTACCGTTTTTAAGTGCATTTAGACATAAATCACCCGCATTTTGAATCAAAGGCAGTAATTGTTCCATTTTTTTAGTGATTTTTATATGCTCATTCAGACAATGTTGAATCATTTTTATCCTTTATTCTTTTTATAATATTTGTAGTACTTTTGCCATTTATAAAATCTATTAATTTTACTTCTTTTGCAATATCGCTTCCTACTACAGTTTTGCCTTCATAGTCTTTGCCTTTTACCAAAATATCAGGTTTTATTTTTTTAATAAGTTCATATGGAGTGTCTTCTTCAAAAATTACCACATAATCAACAGCTCCAAGACTTGCCAAAAGATAGGCTCTATCATATTCGTCATTAATAGGCCTGTCATTTCCTTTTAATCTTTTAACAGATTCATTTGAATTTAGTCCAATTATTAAAATATCTCCTAAAGTTTTTGCTTTTTGAAGATATTTAACATGTCCTATATGAAGGATATCAAAACATCCGTTTGTAAATACCATTTTTTTATTTTCTTTTTTTAGATCGTTTATTAGATTTTCAATTTCATTAAAAGAAATTATTTTATAATCAACACTTTGCTGTTTTTTCCCATATTCTTTAATTTCACTAATGGTAGCAGTTGCACTTCCGAGTTTTCCAACTACAACAGCTGCTGCTGCATTTGCAAAGTCCATTGCTTTTTTAATATCTTCACTTTCTTTTAAATAGTGTCCAAGAGATGCTAAAACGGTATCTCCGGCACCTGTTACGTCATAAACTTCTTTTGCAATAGTTGGAATTTGAATAAATTCATCTCCAAAAAGTGCCATTCCCTCTTCACTTAAAGTTACTAATAAATAGTCTAAATTAAGTTCATTTTTAAGTTTCCATCCAGCTTTTATTAAATCTTCTTTTGAATTTATTTTCATATTTGTAGCAACTGAGAGTTCTTTTTTATTTGGTTTTATCATATATGTGTTTTTGTATTTTGAAAATTCTTTTTTAGGGTCTATAATAAGCTTTTTATTATATTTATTTGCCAAATTTATAATTTTTTGGGTAAGAGTAGGGGTTAAAGTCCCTTTTTCATAATCACTCAGT
>JALUWM010000034.1 GCA_027019465.1 Campylobacterales bacterium | reverse complement strand
TTTTATTGTAGATTATAAGAAAAAGTTATAAGAAAGAAAAAGTTTATTTAGTTTTTTTCTTACTCATTCTTTTTCTCTCGTTAGGGTCAAGATATTTTTTTCTAACACGGATTGTTTTTGGAGTAACTTCCATAAGTTCGTCATCTTCTATCCATTCAAGTGCTTTTTCCAGTGTAAGCTCAACTGGTGGCACTAATTTAATAGCTTCATCACTTCCACTCGATCTTACGTTTGTTAAGTTTTTACCTCTAATAGGGTTAACTTCCAAATCATTACTTCTAGAATGCTCTCCTATAATCATTCCACTATAAACTTTATCAGTAGGTTTTATAAACATTCTACCTCTATCTTGAAGATTAAATATTGCATAACCTGTTGCAACCCCGTTTTCCATAGAAATAAGAGCTCCATTCATTCTTGTATAAGGTTTTGTAGTAGCAGGTCTAAATTCTAAAAAGCTTGAATTAAGCACTCCCTCACCTTTTGTATCTGTCATAAATTCACCTCTGTAACCTATAAGTCCACGAGCTGGCATTTCAAATTCTATTCTTGTACTTCCGTCACTTAAAGGCATCATATTTTTCATAATTCCGCCTCTTTTTCCTAGTTTTTCAATTACTGCACCGCTGTATTCATCAGGAACATCAACCACAACAAACTCATAAGGTTCAAGTTTAACTCCGTTTTCTACTTTAATAATAACTTCAGGACGAGACAAAGAAAATTCAAAATCTTCTCTTCTTAAATTTTCAGCCAAAATAGCTATTTGAAGCTCACCTCTTCCGCTTACTTTAAATTTACCTTCACCAAGTTCTTCTATTCTCATAGCAATATTTGTTTCCATCTCTTTAAGAAGTCTGTCTCTTAGTTTTGTAGCTGTAATATTTTTACCTTCAGTTCCCGCTAGTGGAGAATCATTAACACTTAAAATTACACTTATTGTAGGCTCTTCAATATGAAGTGGGTCAAGTGCTATTGGATTATCTTTATCTGCAATAGTATCTCCAACATCAATAGCGTCAAATCCTGCCGCTGCAATAATATCACCGGCTTTTGCTTCATCTATTTCAATTCTGTCAAGCCCTAAAAATCCAAGTAATTTTGTAATTCTTCCATTTATTTTTTCTCCGTCGGCTTTAATTAAAGTTACATTATCACCTCTTTTTACAACACCGTTAAACATTCTGGCAATACCAATTCTTCCTACATAATTATCATAATCTAATGTAAAAATTTGCATTTGAAGAGATTTTTCCGCGTCTCCTGTAGGTGCAGGAATATATTTTGTAATTGCCTCTAAAACAGGAATCATATTATCATTATCATCTTCTAAATCCCATTTTGCAATACCGTTTTTTGCAGCTGCATAAATTACAGGAAAATCCAATTGATCTTCATCTGCACCCATACTAACAAACAGATCAAACACTTCATCAACAACCCTGTCCGGTTCTGCTGCTGGTTTATCTATTTTATTTACTACTAAAATAGGTTTAATCCCAAGAGAAAGAGCTTTTTTTACAACAAATTTAGTTTGCGGCATTACCCCTTCTTGAGCATCAACAAGAAGTAACACACCATCAACCATTTTTAATACCCTCTCAACTTCTCCACCAAAATCGCTATGCCCTGGAGTATCAATTACATTAATTTTAAATCCGTTCCATTTAATAGCTGTGTTTTTACTTAAAATTGTAATTCCTCTTTCTTTTTCAAGATCGTTACTATCCATAACCCTTTCACCAAACTCTTTTCTTTCATCAAGAGTTCCTGATTGTTTAAGTAGCTCATCTACAAGTGTCGTTTTTCCGTGGTCAACGTGAGCTATAACTGCGATATTTCTGATATTCTTCATTAATTGCCTTTAAAAATTTTTCGCAATTATATCACAATAATAAAGTGAATGGGTAAATATGTAGATAAGTAAATAAGGTTTTTTGGAACATAAATTGCTTAATAAAAATAAAAAGGTTTTTTATTAATGAAAGTTAAGGATTTATTAAATTTATTGGAACCCTCACCAGGAAATAGTAAAAATAAAAAGATTTCTAAAATAGATTTTTTAGAATCCCTTTTAAAAAACATAAATAATAAAAAAGAGATAAAAGATATTATTTTACATTCAAATCTTACAAATGATCAAAAAGAAAAACTTATTCAAAAATTTATATCTAAATTAGATAAAAATTCTACTTTAGATATAAACAATTTAATAACAAATACAATGCTAAACAAAAAAACAAAAAAAGATGAAAAATCAAAAGAAAGTTCATTATTGGCTTCTTTAATTCAAAACATTCAAAATCCAAAAGAAATAATCAAAGAGATAAAAAAACTACCACAAAAGCAACAATCAAAAATAGTAATCGAAATAAAATTTTTATTAACAAATTCTAAAAATCCACAAATTCACAAAATCATATCAACAAAAAAATTTAAAGAAACAACAAGCTTTGATGATATTATAAATCTTTCAAAAGAATATAAATTAAATCTTACAAAAATAGCTTTATCCCAGATAAAAAATGCAAAAGCATTCAAAAATATTCCTAAAATTCATGAAAGTTCAACAAATGAAATTTTAACTTCTACAATAAAACAAAAATTAAAAACAGATATAAAACCTTTAAAAGCATCAAAAATAAGCTTAAAAAATCTCTTACAACAAAAAACAGTAAAAAGCGATAATAACACTAAAAATTCACAAAATATAAATATTGAAAATTTATTAAACATAAACAGCAAAAACAAAGAAAAAATATTAAAAAATCACAAATCAAAGGATAATAATTCAAATAATCAATTTTCAAATACAATAATAAACAGTGATATAAAAACTCACATAATCTCGGCAAAACAAACTCTTAAACATTTTGTATCTTCTCTTAAAGAAGCTGTAGAGAATTATAAACCACCTGTTTCAAAACTAACTCTTGAACTTCACCCAAAAGATTTGGGAAAAGTCGAAGTTACAATAAAACAAAGAGGTGATAATTTAAATGTTCAAATAAACACTAATAATACCTCAACTGTTAATTTCTTTACTACATCTCAACAAGATCTTAAAAACTCTCTTGTAAATATGGGATTTACCAATATAAATATGAGCTTTAATTCAAATCATGATAAAGAGCAAAAACAAAATCAAAATAGCCAAAAATACTCAAAAAACAGTAAAAATAATGAAGATGAAGAATTAATTATAGATTTTTCATATAAATACGCATAAGGAGAAAAAATGCAAACAAATTCAATAAACCAGACAACAAAAACAACACCATCAAACGATACAGTTTTTAACCCAAAATCAAAACTTGATTCACAGGCTTTTATGAAACTTTTTATTGCCGAACTTGAAAATCAAGACCCTACAAAACCTATGGGTACAGACAAAATGATTGAACAAACCTCTCAAATGTCAAATCTTGAAATGAACACCAATATGCAAAAAACATTGACAAAATTAACTTCTCAACTGGCTCAATCTCAAACATTAACCACAATAAACGCTATAGGAAAAATGGCGGATACAGGAAATAGATATATAAATGTAACAGACAACGATAATTCAAAATCATTTGATTTATATTTTGGAGACAACATACAAAGCGGAAATGTTATTATAAAAGATAAAAGCGGTAATATAATAAAAACAATACCTATAAATGCCCATTCAAAAGGTGTTTTGAGATTTGACTGGAATTTAAAAGACAGCAAAGGGAAAAGAGTCCCAAGCAACACATATCAAGTTACTGCCAAGTATACTTCTCAAGACGGAACTTCCCATACAACTGCTCTTGGAGCATACCCTATTGAAGCTGTAAAATTTGAAAATGGAGAGGCTTTAGCAAAACTTGGAAGTAATTATGTGCCATTTAATCAGATAAAAGAGATTTACGATTGGCAAGGATAAAAAATGAATGCATCTTTTTATAACGGTATAAGTGGAATTAAAAGTTTTCAAAACGGCATAGACATATGGGGAAACAATATTGCAAATATAAATACTCCCGCTTTTAAAGAAAACAATCCTGAATTTGAAACAATTTTTTCAGATACTATTTCTAACTCACCAATATCTTCTGATATAGGTTTAGGAAGCACTTTAAGCTCATCCGCCATGAATTTACAACAAGGAAGCTTACAACATACAGACAATCCTTTTGACTTGGCAATAGGAGGAAAAGGATGGTTTAAAGTCCAAAATGGTAAAAATGAATTTTATACAAAAAATGGATCTTTTAGCCGCGATGCCGACGGTTATTTAACAGATGAAAACGGAGATTATTTAATAGCTGCAAATGCCAATAATCTTAAAAAAGAACAAAACGGATATTATATAGACCAAAATATAAATACAGATGATTTAACCAAAACTGGAACAATGTCTGCTGTTTCACTCCCTAAAAATGTTATTTTACCAGCAGTTCCCACAAATAAAATAAAATTAAGTGCAAATTTAAATAATGCAGATACTCTTATCGATCCTTCCAATGCAACAGGAAATCTATATTTTTCAGCCCTTTATAATCAAGATGGGGAAAATATGCATATGGTAGATGGCCAGTCAATTGCTTATACACTAGGAAATGTAAAATACAATCAAGGAACATTTTCTGATGAAATATGTATAAGTAATGATAAAGTAGACGGAAAAAATGTAAAGTATGATTTCACTGTAAACGGAAAACATATTCAAACAACCCTGCCTGATGGAAGTTCTAAAACAGATATTATAAATGCCCTTGCAGATGAGCTTAAAAAAAATAATATTAATTATGAAACTACAGATAATTCAATTATTATAAAATCTCAAAATTATCTTACAATTAATTCAAATAATAATCTTATAAATAATGCTGCTGGTGCAACGCTTGTTTATAAAAACAATATCAAAAATCCTTATGAATTTAATTCACTTGATTCTTTTAAAAATATCTTACAAACAATGATTGATAGCGTATATCCAAATACAGCTTCTGTAACTTTACAAGAAGGCAAAATATCCATAGATAATAATGATATAAAAAATACAATACAAAGTTCTTTTTCTAAAACAAATGATACAAATAATCTGTTCTTTGATAACATTTCGTCAGCCGGAAATAGAATTTTACCCGGGACAACAGCAAAAAGTTCTGTTTTTAAGGCCAATATACAAAATTTTGGAGGTAAATTATATGACAAAAATGGCAATAAAGATATTTTATCAATACAATTTGCAAAAAAAGAAACTTTAAATAATCAAAGTATTTGGGAAGCGACAATAAATGTAAAAAATGCCGATAAAACAATAAATACACAAACTCAGGATTTTACATTTGATTCCGAGGGTAATCTAATTTCTCCAAAATCCATTAAACTCACTTCTCCTCAAAATATAATTTTAACACCCGATATAACCGCTTATTCAAAAATAGATAATTTTTCTTATTCATATACTCAAAACGGTATTGCGAAAGGTTTTTTAAAAAATTATGATATTGATGAAAACGGAAATATTTTTGCTCTATTTTCAAACGGAAGAGAATCAAAATTAGCAACTATTCCTCTTTTTCATTTTCAAAATCCACAAGGGCTTGAAAGTATAGGAGCCAATTTATTTAAAGAAACTTCTAATTCAAATAAAGCTTTTTTATATGAAAATAATAACAATTATATACCTGGCAGTAAAATACTATCAAATACACTTGAAACATCTAATGTAAATTTTTCACAGGCAATGACTGAACTTATAATAATGCAAAAAGCCTATTCGGCTGCTGCAAAGGCGGTTACCACAAGTGATCAGATGATAAAAAAAGCAATAAATATGAAAACTTAAGGAACAAAATTTGCTTATAATAAAAAACCCTAAAAGGATTAAATCATGATGAGAAGTTTATGGAGCGGAGTTAGCGGACTTAACGCTCATCAAACTGCAATGGATGTAGAAGGAAATAATATTGCCAATGTTAATACAGTCGGATTTAAATATTCTAGAACCAATTTTCAAAATCTTCTAAGTCAGACAGAAAAGGCCGCCACCTCCCCACAAGGAACATTAGGAGGTAAAAACGGTCTTCAAGTAGGCCTTGGGGCCACAGTAAGTTCGGTTGAAACTATGTTTAAACAAGGAAGCATACAACATACAGATAAAAATACAGATATGGCCATAAGCGGGGATGGATTTTTTGTTGTAAGCGGTGATGGGGGTAAAACATACAGATATACCAGAGCTGGAGATTTCAGTTTTGATGCCAAAGGTAATTTTGTTGACCCAAATGGATATATTGTTCAAGGATGGATGGCTAATTCAACAACACATAAAATAGATAATTCTTCTGGAGTAAAACCCATATCAATTCCGCCAGGACTTACAACACCGGCAAATGCTACTAGTAAAATTCAAATAAAAGCAAATTTAAACAGCGGAAACCATATCAAAGAAATGAGCGGCACAAGAGCCACTATAGAACCTTCAACAAATATGAACGGAATTTATAATGCTAACGGAAAGGAAATTAAACTAACTCCTGAAAGTGATAATATCTCATTTAAAGTTGTAAATTTAAATAATGATACAATAAATTTAAATTTAACTTACGGAAAAAGTACAAATGATCATGACAATAAATTCACAACATTAGAAGATTTAATAAATGAAATTAATTATACTATTACACACGATACTAATGGAAATTATTTAGAATCTCAAACACAGACACCAGCAGATTATAAAGTTTTTTTAAATGGGAATGGACAGATAGTTGACCCTGATAATAAAATAGAAGTTGATAATTTATCTGCTTCTAACCCTACACTTGAACAAATTTTTGAAGGGCTTAAAGGTCCCTCAAAAGAAAGTGGCATTATGAAAGCTACACAAAACAGTTTTATAGGAGCAGACGATGTTGGTGAACTTTTCAATACAAACGGAGATGCTTTTAATTTAGAAAACGGACAGGGAATTACAGCAAGTATTGATGGGCTTTATGAAAAGAGAAAGTTTGTATATACATCAAAGCCTATAGGCTCAAATTCTTCAAGCTGTGGAGGAGTAAACGGGAATTATTTAGGCCCTGCTTCCAAAGCAGACTCAAACGAGGGTATGCACTGGCTTTATGATTCTAAAAGTGATAGAGCTGCATTTAGCATTAATGACAGCGGAACTCATAATATGGCAAAATTTGTGGTAAAAGATTCATCAGGAAACTCTCATACATTTAAATTTTTATATGGAAAAGATTTTAATACTATAAGTGATTTATGTTGTGCTGCAAATACCAAATTTGCCCAAGATACAAATATAGGAACTAAATTAAAACTCTCTTTTTCTGACGGTAAAATTACAGAAGTAAGCACTGACAGCAATGTTTATGTAGATAGTGCAAGTGCTCTTCAAGATAGTAATGGAGATTCTGCAACTAATCAAATGCTAAAAAATATGGACAGTATTTTAGGTGGACTTGATGGAAGCGGTACTTCTACAAAACTTATGCAAAAAAAAGATACTTATTATTTTCATAATATTCAAGATTTAACATATTTATGGCAATTAGCACTAGATGATAGCAACAATCCAAAAAGTAATCAAAATGCAACGAATGGCTCAAAAGGAACAGTAACTATAAACAGTGATGGAAAATTACAAGTAACAAACACATCTCCAAGTAGTTTTAATATTTCCGTAAGTGGTTATCCTTCTGATGGCCAAGACAATCAAGCTTTTAGTGATGCATTTTCTACTCTTAATGGAACTCTTGCAGCCGGAGGAGTCGGACTGACACAAGCTATGAATGCAGCTACACATACAACAAGTCTGGATGTTTTTGATTCACTTGGAAGTAAACATACTCTCACACTTCATTTTAGAAAAGCTCACACATCAACTAATCCAAATGATCCTACCACATGGAAATGGTATGCTGAGGTTCCAGCTCCTTCAACTCTTGGTCAGCCGGCATATGGGGATATTAAATTTAATCCTGATGGAAGTGTAAAATCTTTTAATCCACCAAGTCTTATATTTAATCCCAATAATGGAGCAAATCCAGGTCAGGCTATTCAACTAAACCTTGGAACCATTGGAAAATTTGATGGAATTACTTCATTTGAATCACCAAGCTCAACTTCAGGGCAAACCCAAGACGGATTTCCAGGAGGTGATTTACAACAGCTAACAGTAGACCAAACAGGAACTGTTATAGGTGTTTTTTCAAACGGAAGAAGCTACTCTTTAGCCCAGGTAGCTTTGGCTAAATTTGTAAATAACGAAGGATTAATGAGTGAAGGAGGAACACTTTTTAGTGCTTCACCAAATTCAGGAGATCCTATTATAGGAACAGCCGGCACTGGAGGGAGAGGAGCAATTCAGCCAAGTTCTTTAGAAATGAGTAATGTTGATTTAAGTAAAGCTTTAACTGAACTTATTGTTATTCAAAGAGGTTTTCAGGCAAACGCAAAAACTATTACAACATCTGACCAGATGTTAAACACTCTATTACAACTTAAACAATAATGATATAATTCGCTAAAAATCTTTTGGTTTTTAGCGGAGTTATAATGAAAAGCTTATTTCAAAAAAATCTTACATTTTTATATCAAAATTTACCACATTATTATAATCTTATAACTTCAATAAAAAAAAGAAATTATGAAATAAAAGATAATAATATTTTTGAAAGAAATTCAAATTTAGCTATTTATCCAAACTCAATTAACAAAGATTCCGAAATTTTGGCTTTTAATCCAATAAATAACAACTTATATAAAAAACAGTTCACTTTTATAAAACCTGTGAAATGGGAAGATAAATTTTATATAACAGGCAAAATCGTAAATAAATTAATAAATAAATTTTTAAAACTTCCTCATATAAAAGGATTTTATTTTGAAAAAAACTTTTTACCGACTACTGTTATTTACGGACTAATGGCTGGAAAACATATTGATATTCTCATAGAAAAATATGAATTTCAATCTCTTTTAATTTATGAACCAAATATAGAATTTTTTTTAATAAGTTTAAATTACATAGATTTAGAAAAAATTTACTCTAAAATAGGAGAAAGATTTTTTATACAAATAGGTGGAAAATTATCTGCTGAGATTATTCAAAAATTCTTAAATGAAAGAATCATAACATCAAGCTTTATGCAACTTGAACTCAAAAGCTATAATCATCCTTTAATTGAAGATGCCAAAAAAAAATTTGAAGAATATGAGGCTGCAAAAATAAGAGGCTGGGGAACATATGAAGATGAAATAAAAGGAATTAAAAACCATCAAAAAAATATAAATAAATATCCTCTTTTAGAAAAAAACTTATATTTAAATATACCATTTTGCATTGTTGCAAATGGAAAAAGTCTGGAAAAAAATATGGAATTTATCAAAAAAAATCAAAACTCAATGATAATAATTTCTGTCGGAACAGCCCTTAGACCATTGATAAAAGCAGGAATTGAGAGTGATTTTCATATTGAACAAGAAAGAATAGATTTATTAATTAATGTACTAAAAGATATTTTGCCAAAATATAACGGCATTTTTATAGGAGCAAATGTAGTTAATCCAAAAATTTTTGAAATGGCGAAAAATCCCTATATGTATATGCGAGAGGGTTTTACATTTGAGAGTTTTTATCCTAGACCCTTAGTTTTTTCTTCTCCTATTGTAGGAAATACAGGAATTAGTTTTGCGGCAAATTTTTCAAAAGAGATATATATTTGCGGTATGGATTTAGGTTTTAGACTGGGAGAAAAAAAACACTCCAAAAACAGCTTTTATGATTCAAAAGAAGACATTCAAAAAGAAGGTATTAAAATAAAAGGGAATTTCAGTAACGATATTTATACAGATTCACTTCTTTTATCTAGCAAACTTGCAATAGAAAGATTAATAAAAGCCAAAAATCTAAAAATTTATAATTTAAGTGATGGGGCTTATATAAAAAACTCAACTCCCCTAAAAGATAAAACTCTACCTAAAATCAATAAAGAAAAATATAAAAAAGAAATTTTAACAGCTTTTACAACTCAAAAATTTTATGAACAAAAGCCAAATTTATACCCGCTTTTAAATGCAGTATCAAAAACATTTAAAACGCTAAATATTAATGATTATAAACATCTAACAGGAGTTATGGATTTTTTAGAGGATTTAATTACGGCTTATAGAATAAAAGACCCTTCTACTTATTCACTTATGAGAGGTTCTTTATGGCATATTTTACTTAATTTTTATATTCTTTCTCACAAATTAGAAAATAAAAAAGATATAACTAAACTTGCAAAAATATTAAAAAAAGAAATTTTTGAATTTGAAAAACAATTTAAAAAAGATTATTTGTATTAATCACATCACCAGTCTCAGCCCAACCTCTTCTAGCTTGATTTATTCCATATTCTATAAAATTTAGTTCTTTTTTATTTTTTGCATTTGAAACAATAGAAATTTTAACACCTTTATCAATAGCCGCTTTTATTAACACTTCACTTATTAAATTATTAGGTCTTGAAACAACTTCTAAAATCACATTTTTATTTTTCATCTCGTTAAATACTTTTTCATAATCGATATTTAACTCTTTTTTTGCTTTAATATCTCTAAAAAACCTTAAAAAATCAATTTTTTTTAAAGCCTTTAAAATATTTTCGGTTGTGCTGTTTTCATTTGTAATTCCTACTAAAAAATCGTAATCTTCTTTTATTTCAAAGTTATTCACATCAACTTCTAACATTTTATAAACTAAAATATCATCTCTTTTTATTTTTTCACTAACTCCTACATATTTATAGCCTAAATTTAGTGCTTCATCAATTAACTCGCTTGCAATATTCAAATCTCCTTTTATATCTTTAATTTCTATTAATTTTGGTAAAGATTTACTAAAACAAGCTTCTATTTCTCCTCTATTTTCCCTAATTTCTGGCTCCATATAACAAAGTCCAACGGACTCGTAAACTTCTTTTTCACTTTTACCTGCGATTTTTTTATTATCTTTATAAACGCCATATTCATTTACTTTCATTCCTTTTTCAATGGCTATTTTTCTAATTTCTATATTATGGGATTTACTTCCGGTAAAATAGTGCAAAGCCGCCCCGTAACTTTCACTGCTAACCGCCCTTAAATCAACTTGCAGGTCATTTTCCAAAAATACGGTTGAGCGGGTAAGTCCGGCTGATTGAATCTCTTTTATTTTTGGATATTTTGTGAAATATTCAATAATCTTTGGATAATCTTTTGCCACTGCTAAAATATCCAAATCCCCCACTGTCTCTTTTTTTCTTCTGTAACTTCCTGCAATTTCTACAATCTCAATTCCGTCAAAACTTTTTAAATACTCCCTTAAATCTTCCGCAAACTCTTCCACCTCAGCCCACAAAAATCTAATACCGGCTTTTTTTAGCTGTTTAACGCCTTTTAAAATTTTTTGAATTAATTTTTCACCAAATCCAGGCAGTTTATCAAACTCCCCACTCTCGGCATATTTTTTAAGTTCATCAAGTGAAGTAATATGAAACGCATCATAAATCTGTTTTATTCTTTTAGGTCCTAAGCCTTCAATAGATAGCATATCAACAAGCCCCTGGGGAATTTCTTCTTTAAGTTTTTCAAGTTTTGGAAATTTTCCTATAGTTACTATCTCTTTTATAGCCGCACTTAAATCTTTTCCAATTCCCGGAAGTCTTGTTAAATCAAATCCCTCTTTAACTAATTTGTCAAAATCTTTACTTGAATTTTCTATTAATTTCGCAGCATTTTTGTAAGCTCTAACTTTAAAAGGATTCTCACCTTTGATTTCTAATAAATCAGCTGTTTGTGAGAGCATTTTTGCAATTTCAGCATTTGTAATCATTTGAGACCTTTAAGATTAGTTATTTGTGTATTGATTATTGGTATATTTGTTATTGTATTAAAAAATTATAAATTCAAAACTCAAAATTCAGAACTTGGAACTTATATTCTTCCCCCTTTCCTCATTAATTCATTCACTCATCTACCCATTAATACTTTGCAAAAACTCTTTTAATTTTTCATTCACCGGTAAAACCACCTGTTTTCTTTTGCTGGTTTCACCTTTTATTTCTATATAACTTTTAGGTATTTTAAACATTTTTGATAAAAATTTAATAAGCTCCTTATTTGCCGCACCCTCAACTGCCGGGGCTTTTATGTTTATTTTTAATTTATCTTCGTCATAAATTCCTGCAATTTTATTTTTACTTGAATTTGGCTGGGCTTTAATATTTATAACTGCTTTATCGTCTTTTATTTCATAAAAACTCATCGATATCCTTTGAAGGTTCATGAATATAATATCCCTGTAAACTATCAATTCCTATTTTTTTACAAATATCATAAATTTCTGTATTTCTGACAAACTCTGCCACTGTTTGAATACCAAGAGAATGAGCAAAAGTATTTATACTGCAAACAATTGCTTTTAATTTATCATTTGTATCCAAATCTTTTATCAAACTTCCATCTATTTTTATATAATCAGGGGAAAGTCTTATCAAATAAACAAAATTCGAGTATCCGCTTCCAAAATCATCAATAGCAATTTCAACCCCATACGATTTAACCAAAGCTATAAATTCATGTATAAGATTTATATCTTTTATCGATTCTGATTCCAAAAGTTCTATTATAAGTCGATGACGCATTTTATATTTATCTATATTTGAAATTAAAAAATCTATAATTTTTTTATTTTTTATATCTGAGAATGAAAAATTTAAAGAAACTTTATAATTATTATTTTTAAATTTTTCAAATGTTTTTAATATCATAGTTTTTGTTATCTCTTCATAATAAGAAGTATATTTTATTGAATCCAAAAAGAAAAACGGAGAAATAAGCTTCCCATTATCTTCAATCCTGACTAACGCTTCAAAAGATGGCACCTTTTTTTCTATTTTTTGGAAAACAGGGATTACTTTGTCTTCCTTAAGGGCGTTTTTTACAAAGCTTACGGTTTTTATCTCTTTTTCTATTTTTTCTTCAAGTTTCAAATCTTTTGAATATTCTACAAAATTTAAATTATTTAATTTTGCATAATGAAGAGCTAAATCTGCTTTTATTTTAAACGAATAAAATTCTTCTGTCTTTTTAACAAAAGCCCCTACAATTTCTATATCAAGTTTTAAATCTTCATTTAATTCAATAGGATTTTCTTTAAAATATTCAACTATTCTTTTTGTAAATGTTTTTAATTTCCCTTCTTCAAAACACAAAACAAAAAAATAATCTCCTGAAATTCTATAAATTTTTGCTTGGCCTGTTAAATTATTATTTAAAAACTTTGCAAATTTTTTTAATACCAAATCTCCTATTTTTTCTCCATATCTATTGTTAATTAAAGCAAATCTTTTAATATCAAACATAGAGGCTTCTTTTGCTTTTAACAAATCTCTTTCAAATGCAAACTTATTACCAAATCCAGTAACACTATCTTTATAAAATATCTCTTCCATTTCTTTAAATGCATAATTCACAAGATTAAATAATCCGTAAGCTGTAGAATCAAATTCGATTTTTGAAGGTTTTATTTCACTTTTAATATCACCACCTTCACTTAATGTTACAAAATTAAATGTCTGATTTAAAAATTTTTTATTAAAAAACTCCCCATAACTAAAAAATCCGATATTTGGAATATCTTTTAAAAGAGTTAATTTCTTTTTTACAATTTCTGGAAAAGCATATTTATTTGCCACACAGCTTATAATAATTAAGGCTTCTTTTTTAATATGATTTAATTCTTTTAATCTTTCATCAATATATTTAGTTACATTTAATATATTCACAATCCCAAATTTAACTTTTTCATTTTCTCTAAAATTACCTCCATAAACAATACCGTTTTCTTTTAACTCAAGTGCTGTTCTTGCAATATTGTTTTCTTTAATCAAAGGGAACTGAATAGAATATTTTAAAAAATTTTTCTTATTTGCACCCAAATACTTTTTATAAACATTAAAAGCTTTCTCTCCGTTTAATTCATATACAATATTTTTATTGGCTTTTGTAACTGTAAGCTCTTTTCCTATAGGCTCCCACAAAAAAAGTGATTTAATATGAACTTCTATATCACCTTCTATACTGCATCCCACAAAGCCTTCAAAAATAATATTTTCATTGGCTATTACATAATTTTTTCTAAATTTAGAATTATCCCCAGCAACCCCTCCAATTAAAGGGATATCTTTTATTTTTTGTAAATATGATTCAAAATCTATATCAAAACCTGAAGCAAAAAGCATTAAAAGCTTAGAATTTGGAGTAATTAATTTGGAAGTAAAATTTTCAAATTCATTCAGATTATCTTTTGTAAGATAATTAATATTTACTTTTGATTTTTCCAAAAACAAAAAAGAGATTATAAAACTGTTTTTTTCAATATGAGAATTTACTATTTCTCCATCTGTTGTTGAACCTATAATTTTTGCGTTAGGAAAAATATTTTTTAGATATTTAATTTTTTCAAATAAAAAAGCTTTATTTAAAATCCCGCTAAATATTAAAATCAATAAATCATTATATTTTTTATCTTTTAAAAATTTTATTTTTTCTTCATCAAACTCAAAAGAATAAAACTTCACAAAATTTCCTTTAATATACGTTGAATATCCACTTTTTTAATAATTTTAGTAGATTTGGCGATTAATAATTTTACCTTAATTTCATTTATTTCACAAATCTCAATATTTTCAACTTCGTTATATAAGGCGTTTTGATTAAAATGATATTTTCCACTAATTATTGGTCTATTAAAAAAGGCTGCTTCTATTGGATTGTGCCCTCCTACATTATCCACAAAACTACCTCCTAAAATTACATAATCGGCAATTTTATATAAATTAACAAGCTCTCCCATTTTATCGCATAAAATTAAATTTCCATTTAAAACATTATCCATTTCAGAAAGTTTTTCCACTTTCCCAAACTTTTTCATAATTTCATAAACTTCATCAAATCTTTCAGGATGTCTTGGAACAACCACTACTTGATAATTTTTTAAATCAAGATTTTTTAAAATCATCTCTTCTTCATTTTCATGCGTAGAAGCCACAACAATTAAAGGCTTTGTTTTAATATAGTTTTTTGTAATTTTGGGCTCAAAATATGTTTTTATATTTCCTACAACTTCTACCTGCTTTGCACCAAGAGAAATTAATCTTTTTTTATCTTCTTGGCTTTGAGCCAAAACTATATCAATGTTTTCAAAAATTTTTTTGTAAAACCATCTAAATTTAAGATATTTAGGATAACTTTTTTCACTGATTCTGGCATTAAGCAAAATAGTTTTTTTACATCTTCTTTTTGCCATAAAAAACAGCATATACCAAAGCTCAGCTTCCATAACGATTAAACTTTTACAAGGCTTAATCCAAAAGGGCAAAAATATCTCATAAGGCAAAAATCTGACAGAAGCATTTTTATATTTTTTTGCTTCATTAAAACCTGTATTTGTAATCACACTTATATTAACTTCACTAAATTTTTCAATTAAAGGTTTTAGGGCTCTTGTTTCTCCAAGAGAACAGCTGTGAAACCAATATGTTTTATTTTTAAAAGGGGGGTTATTTATGAAAAAAAATCTGGCAGGAATTGAATTTTTATATTTTTTTTTAAAACTAAAAAACAATAAAAAAGGAAGGGAAATAAAATAAATAAAAAAAGCTAAAAAAAAGTAGAAAATTAAAAAACTAAAATTTTCACTTCTCTTCATTTAAATCTTCTGGTTCGATAAACAAAACTCTACCACAATGAGGACAACTGACTATTTCTTCCCTTTTAATAACTTCTGAATAAATTTTATCATTTATTTTCATATTACACCCACTGCAAGCCTGTTTTTTAATAGGAGTTACAGCCGTAATTCCAGCCCATCTTTTAATTTTTTCATAAAATCTATAAATATTTGGGTTCATTTTTTTAATAAGTTCATCTCTTTTTTTATAAAGTGTCTCTTTTTGTTTTTCGACAGTTTCCAGTTTTTTATCAACATCCACTTTTGTTAATGTTATTTCAGCTTCTATTTTTTCTATTTCAGTTATAAGCTCTTTTTTCTCTTCTTCTTTTTGTTCTAAAATTTTTTCAAATCTTGCAATTTCTTCATTTGCGCCTTCTATTTGTTCACGTGCTAGTTCTTCTTCTATTTGAAGAGCTTTAAACTCTTTTTCACTTTTAACTTTATTTTGTTTTTCTTCAATATCTTTTAATTTTTCTTTAAGTTCAGCTATTAAAAGTTCATTTTTACTTCTTTTTAACTTAATATTTTTAATTTCTTCTACAAGTTTTTCTAATCTTTTTTCAAGAGATTTTTTTTGATTTTCAAGTTTACTAAGAGGCGCTTTTATATTTGCTTCTACAGGCTCAAGTTCTTGTAATTTTCTTTCAAGTCTATTTAGTTCAATCAATTCTTCCAAAAATTTATTCATTATTCGCCTTTTTTAATGAAATTATATCAAAATAAAGGGGTTGAGTGAATTTCTCTTAATAATCTCAACATCAATTTTTTCATCTAAAACATTAAACAAAATATCACTGAAATATTTTTCACTTGTATAATGGGTAATATCAATTAAACTTATACCTCTTATTTTTGCATCCATTGCTTCGTGATATTTAATATCACCTGTTAAAAAACAATCAGCCTTAATATAATCTAAAAGCCCCATACCAGCCCCCGTGGTAATGGCTACTTTTTTTATTTTTTCTTTTGCAAAAACAGCTTTTATTAAATCTAAATTTAATTTTTGTTTTACATATTCAACCAATTCATAAAAATCCATATCAACATCGGCATAAAAAACAAAATCCTCTTGTTTACCTTCAAATCCTA
>JALUWM010000033.1 GCA_027019465.1 Campylobacterales bacterium | reverse complement strand
AGGAGATATTGTAACGGGACAAATCAGACCTCCAAGAGAGCAGGAGAAATATTATGCACTTTTAAAAATAGAAGCCGTTAATTATCTTCCGCCCGAAGAAGCGAAAAACAGACCTCTTTTTGATAATTTAACACCTCTTTATCCTGAAGAAAAAATAAAGCTTGAATTTGAGCCAAAAAAGCTTACAGGAAGAGTTCTTGATTTATTTGCGCCTATTGGAAAAGGTCAAAGAGGGCTTATTGTGGCTCCTCCAAGAAGTGGTAAAACAGTGTTTTTAAAAGAAATAGCACATGGTATTACAAAAAATCACCCTGAAATTGAGCTTATAGTTCTTTTGGTTGATGAAAGACCTGAAGAAGTTACAGATATGCAAAGAAGTGTTAAAGGAGAGGTTTTTAGCTCAACTTTTGATAAACCGGCCGGGAATCATGTCAGAGTTGCCGAACTTGTTATTGAAAAAGCAAAAAGAATGGTTGAAATGAAAAAAGATGTTGTGATTTTGCTTGATTCAATTACAAGGCTTGCAAGAGCTTACAATACCGTTACACCTGCAAGCGGAAAAGTGTTAAGCGGCGGGGTTGATGCAAATGCCCTTCATAAACCTAAAAGATTTTTCGGAGCAGCTAGAAATATAGAAGAGGGCGGAAGTCTAACTATTATAGCAACTGCCCTTATTGAAACAGGTTCTAAAATGGATGAGGTTATTTTTGAAGAATTTAAAGGAACCGGAAATATGGAAGCGGTTCTTAGCCGTAGAATTGCCGATAGAAGAATTTATCCTGCAGTTGATATATTGAAATCAGGAACGAGAAAAGAAGAGCTTCTTTTAAATGCGGAAGAGCTTGCAAAAGTTTGGGCTATTAGAAATATTATTTCTGAAATGGATGAAGTTGAAGCTCTTAAACTTATGTATTCAAAAATGCTAAAAACCAAAAACAACAAGGAATTTTTAAGCGTAATTAATGAATAAATGTGGAATATTTGACAGTGGAATAGGCGGTGTAAGTGTTGCTAAAGAAATTTTAAAAGTAAAACTTTTTGATGAAATTATCTATTTTGGAGATACGGCAAGAGTTCCTTACGGAAACAAAAATGAAAGCACTATTATAAGATATTCTCTTGAAGCCCTTGAATTTCTTAAAAATTTTGATATTAATTTTTTAGTGATTGCCTGTAATACTGCAAGTGCGGTAGCTGTGAATGAGCTTAAAAAAGAGGCTTCTTTTCCGGTTGTCGGAGTTATTGAAGCAGGGGTGGAGGCTCTTAAAAATGAAAATAAAAATTCAAATATACTTCTTGTAGGAACTAAAAGAACAATAAAATCTAATAAATATCAACATTTTCTTCAAAAAAAAGGCTTTAAAAATATAACTTCCATTGCAACACCTCTTTTTGTCCCTTTGGTTGAAGAAGGGCTTATTAAAGGAGAAATTACAGATAAAGTATTTGATATGTATTTTAAAAATATAGACAAAGAAAAAATTGATATAGTTATTTTAGGATGTACGCATTACCCGTTTTTAGAAAAAACATTTAAAAAATATTTCCCAAATTCCAAACTTATTCACTCAGGTCAGGCGATAGTTGAAATGATAAAAAATAATTATAATTTGACTTCTGTAAATAAAACTAACATAAAACTTTTTTCAAGCGATAATCCTACTGAATTTAAAAAAGTGGCAAAAAAGTGGCTTTATACTTAATCACATATTAATTTTTGTGCTATAATTGAGTAAAACTTTTTGAAGGTTTGAAGATGAAAAAAGTATTATTGAATTTGGTTTTTAGTGTATTTTTGTTTGCATCAATCTGGGATGGAAGCAGTAGTTCTTCAACAGCAACTAAAACAACAGCACCTTATTATACCTGTGGTATTTTTAAAGGTCCGTTAATAACTTTTGACACTATTCAGGGAAACGGGACTAATCCTAGAGTTTGCGGAAGTAAATATTTATATGCTGTCAAAGTAAATAATTTGGATACTTTAAAATGTAGTATAAGTCAAAATTGTGATAATGTTACTGAATGCAGTGTAAAAAATCCTCCGGTTAATGAATATAATCCATCTCTGTTAGAAAGTGCAGTAACGACAGATATACCCGATGATCTGAATTTTACAGGAAAAGATTATGTGGATAATAAATTTACTAGCAATAATTTAATATTAAATTTTGATCCTCAAACGAGTTATTCTGACAGTTCTACTAAATATGCTACTTTTGGGGCTTGGACATTTGATGATAATAATGTTACATTAAATTTTAAACCGGGTGATTATTATTTTCACAGTTTGGAATTCGACGGAAAGAATGTTAAGATAAATATACTCGATGGCGGACCTGTTAGAATATTTGTAAAAGAAAATTTACAGTTTTATAAAAATAATGTATATATAAATAATAACGGAGATGAAAATAATTTATTTATATATGTTGGTGGTAATATGGAGTTTAAAGATACCGAAAATACTCCTTTACATATATATGCATTTAGTTATGTTAAAGGAAATGTTGAATTTGAATCAAGCTCAGATGATTTTTATTGGTATGGAGGAATAACAGCCGAAGGTGATATTACAATAGATTCCGATAATGCACACTTTATTTATAGAGGCACAACGGAAAAATTAGGTTATCAAAATTGTCCTTTATGTTATGCTTATAATAACGGCAGCAGATTTCTTTCATTTGAAGCTTTTAATTCAGGTATTAATTTTCAATTTCCAAGAATTATGAGTATTATTAATAACAGCGGTAGGACACTAAATGATGTAAATGTATCTCAAATAGAAACAAATCCAGCTTGGATTCATATGGGAAGTCCTGAAAATTATTCAATTGTAGATGAAAAAGATAATATAGTTAATAATAATATAACTAATATTATTACATATAGCACAAGTATAGCTTCTTTTTCTCAGTCTAAAAGCGGAGTGGGAACTGTCACAAGATGGGCTCCTAGTGCGGATTTAGGAAGTGTTTTAAATACGGAACTTAACACTACGGCAGAATTTGGAGATTATAATTCCGGCGGGTATAATCAGTATATGTCCATAAAAACTTATAAAATTTCAGGGCAATTTAACGGTAATGAAAATTTAAACTTTTTTGCAGATTATTTAGATAACGGAAAAATATATAAAAATATTAAATTGGATTACTGTCAAATTCCAGTTATTTATGGAA
>JALUWM010000032.1 GCA_027019465.1 Campylobacterales bacterium | reverse complement strand
ATGAGAGCAATATTGAAACTTATCAGGGTGTTCCGATAGCTTCTCTTGATAGTTTAAAAAAGCTAAAAAGTTTGCTTTTAATGGATAGGAATAAAATAAGAGATTTGTATGATGTAGTTTATATGATGAAAAATAATATTTTAATTTCAAAAGAGTTTATAGATACAATAAAAAAATACAGGCTTACTTATGACGAAAATTATATTTTAAATACGCTTAAAAACAAAAAACTATCTTCAAACGATGAAGGGCTTGAAAGTTTAGTAGATAATCCCCCGAGTTTTGAAGAATTAAAGGATTATTTATTAGATAAAATAGAAAAGGAGATGTTAAAAAGGTTAGGCTTAGAAACAAAATCAATAGATGAAATAGAAATAGTGGATGACAGTGAAGAAATAGAAAATAGTTATAATAATAGAAGAAAAAGATAATGCAAAAGGAAAAAGGAGCATAGAATTATGATAGAAGAAATAACTTGGAAAATAAAAGTTCAAAATATTTTAAATAAACAAAAAAACAAAGTTGCTAATATTGATTTAGAAAAAAAAACTGTTAGTTATTCTGAAAAAATTAAAAACAACCGCACTTTAAAAGTTCTTACCGGAGATGAAGAAATTGTAAGAGCTTTTTTAATTAACAGGTTGGTGAATGAGTTAGATTATCAGCCACAAAATATTGAAACAGAAAAAGAATACACAATAAAAGGCGGTCATAGTAAAATTAAACCGAGAATTGATGTAATTGTAAAAGATGAAGAAGGAAATCCTTTTTTCTTTATTGAAGCAAAAGCACCAAATAAATTTGAGAGTGATAAATCTGAAATAGAAGGGCAATTATTTGCTTTGGCACAAGCAGAAGAAAGAGACTATAAAACAAAAGTGAGATATTTAGTTTATTATTCAATTGATGAACAAGATGGAAACATTATTGACAAAGCTATAATCATAGATTTTGAAGAATATAAAACCTTTGAAGATTGGGAAAAAGCAGGTAGTGTTTCAATAGCAACCGAATTAACAGCAGGTTATGGAGAGCCTAAAAAACAACCATTAAAAAAAAGGGACAAAAAAAATGATTTAAGAACAAATATAAACCGTGAAGAAATTGAAGGGCTTGCAAGAAATTTGCACAATGTCCTTTGGGGTGGGGGTGGAACAAATGACAGTGAAATTTTTTATTCGCTTGTAAATATAATTCTTGCAAAAATTCAAGATGAATATGAAAAAGAAAATGGAGAAGAATATGATTTTCAAATATATCAATATGGAAATCACATTGAGAGTCAAGAAAAGATTTATAACCGAATTAACCAACTTTACAAAAGAGCCTTAAAAGAACAATTAAATATAAATGACCAACAAAAAATTGATGCTGACAATGTTATAAACAGAAATAAATTTCCATTAAACAAATTAGTTTATACGATACAGGCACTTGAAAGTTTTTCATTTCTTGAAGGGCGTAATTCATTGAATGGAAAAGATATACTCGGAGATTTCTTTGAAAACATAACAAGAGACGGTTTCAAACAAAACAAAGGTCAATTTTTTACACCTACACCTATTGTGAACTTCTTGCTTTATGCTTTGCAATTAGACCAATTGGCAATAAAACAATTAAATGAAAAAAGAGAATTACCTTTAATTATAGACCCTTCGGCTGGTAGTGGGACTTTTCTTGTAGAAGCAATGAAACTGATAACCAAAGAGATAAAATATAAACAAAGAAAAAAGATAAAAACAAGTAGACAAATAAAAGAAAGATTTGAATACCTATTTATACCGGATAATAACGAAAACAAATGGGCAAGGAAATATTTATATGGCTCTGAAATTAATTTTGATTTGGGAATTTCTTCAAAAGTAAATATGATTTTACACGGAGACGGCTCAACAAATATTTTTGTAAAAGATGGGTTATTGCCTTTTAGATTTTATAAAAAAGATACTTTACCTAATTATTTAGAAATTGCAACAACTGAAACTATTTACAAAGAAAAAGAAGTAAATGCAAATTTTGATGTTGTCATAAGTAATCCACCTTTTAGTGTTAATTTAGACACACAAACACAACGGGAAATTAAAAATATATTTTTATTTGGTGATAAAAAGAATTCTGAGAATCTATTTATTGAACGATATTATCAACTTCTTAAAGAAAAAGGGAGATTAGGCGTTGTATTGCCCGAAAGTGTTTTTGATACAACAGAAAACAAATATATTAGACTGTTTTTATTTAAATACTTTAATATTAAAGCAGTGATAAGTTTACCGCAAATAACATTTGAGCCATACACATCAACAAAAACAAGTTTACTTTTTGCTCAAAAAAAGACAAAAAAAGAAGTTGAGAAATGGAATGAGCTTTGGAATAAATACGGGAATGAATGGAGTTTATTAAAAACAAGAATAAATGATTACATTAAATATTTTGTAGAAGGACAAAAACTTAATAAAAAATGGGCAAGAGATGTTGTTGAAGATATTGAAAATAACAATAAGGAAAATATCCTAAAAAACATTTACAGATTTTTAAAAGATTACATTACAGAAGAAGACAAACAGCTTGAAATAAAAGAACTGCTTAAAAAATACATTGAAGAATTGGCAATGCTTTCAAAATATGAAAAAGAAACCGATGTTTTTGGATTTTATAATGCTTGGTGGGTATTTAGCGAAGTAGCCAAAGAATTAGACTACGATATTTTTATGGCAGAATCCGAAAATGTTGGCTATAAGCGAACCAAACGGGGCGAAAATAAAATGCCGAATGATTTATACGATATTGAATATGCCCCGCAAAAACTTGATACCGATGAAATTATTGAAAACTACAAACAACTGATAAAAATTAAGAACGAACAAAAAGAAGAATTAGAAAACGAAAAAAATGTTTTTGAAAAGAAAATTGAAGAAAAAAATAATGCAACTACTAAAAAGAAATTAAATAAAATTGTTTCTGAACTTGAAAAAATTGATAAACAAATCGAGCAACTTGAAAACGAATTAGAACAATTAAAAGAAATTTTTGAAAAATATTACAAAAACAATGAATTGAAAGAAGAATATTACGACCGAACTGATAAAGAACTAATCAATCACTTTGAAAATGGTTTATTAAAAGACTACAAAAGTGATGATATTTTGCTACGCAAAAATGAAGTAATTAAAATTTTAGACGCTATTAGGAAGGAAGTAATATGGGAGTAAT
>JALUWM010000031.1 GCA_027019465.1 Campylobacterales bacterium | reverse complement strand
CTTACCAATAAAATAATTTTTTATACCAAGGTATAACAGGTGGTTGTGAATTTTTTGGTATTTTTGTATTATAAAAATTTGCCGCTTTTGGTTTATCTAATTTTTTGTAAAGTTTAGCTATTTTTTTATCTAAATACTCTTTTGTTAGATAAGCTTTTATATAAATAGTATTAACTTCTGGTAAAAATTCTGAATTTGGATAACTTTCTTGAAATGTTTTACACATATTTAAAATATTTAAAATTTGAGTCTGATTTGTATAAGCATTTTTATATTTTAAAAATTCTATTTTTATTTTTTTGTATTCACACCATGGGATTTCATTTATTGAGGCAAATCTTTTTTCATATTGATTTAGATAAAATTTTGCCAAAATATAGTCTTGATTTTGTAAATGAGCTAAAAAAAGTGCCAATAAATCGCTTTTTATATAAGGAGAGCCTGGATAATTGGCTTCAAGAGACATAAAATCATTATCTGCTTTATCTAAAGCTCCGTTTGTTAAATCTTTTTTTATTTGTTCATGTATTTGAAGATCTGTATTGAATTCTTTATCTGTTGTTTTGTTTGCGCAGCCTACTAAAAAAAGCAATAACAAGGCTAAAAGTAATTTTTTAATCATTTAATTTCCTTAATTCTTCTTCAATCTTATTGAGTTTTTCTTTCATTTCTTTTAGTTCATTTATATTTTTTTCTACAATTTCTTTTGGTGCTTTATCAACAAAATTTTTGTTTGATAATTTTTTATCAAGTTTTTCTATATCTTTTATTAATTTTGTTTTTTGTGTTTCAAGCCTTTTTATTAAAGGAGTGATATCTATTTCATTTTTGCTTACCATTGTCTCAAGATTATCACTTATATCTTTTATTGCATTTTCTATTGGCTTTTGTATAAATTCAACCGAATCTATTTTTGCAAGTTTTATAATGTAATCTTTTGCAAGCTCTGGAAGAGATGCTAAAACATAAGCTTTTTTAATCTCTTTTGCTCCCGTTAAGGCTTTTATTCTTCTTAAAGATACAATAGCTTCAATAATCAAATCAAAATCAGCCGGTTTATTTATATCCATAACTTTTGGAAAATCTTTTAGCATAATGGTATTTTTTGTAATATCTTTATTCTCACTTAGTTCTTGATATAAAAACTCTGTTAAAAACGGCATAAATGGATGAAGAAGTTTCATTGATTCTTTAAAAATACTTCCAAGCTCATTTATAGATTCTTTGCTAACTTTACTAAGTTCTATTCCCCAGTCGCAAAAATCATTCCATAAATATTTATAAAGAGTCATTGCCGCATCATTAAATCGATATTCGTCAAGTTCTTTACGGACATTTTTAACCGCTTCATTGAATTTATAAAGCATCCATTTGCCTAAATCGGTTTTAATTTCTGTTTTTTCTAAATCTTTAAAGCTATCAGCGTGCATTCTTAAAAATCTGGCTGCATTATATAGTTTATTTGTAAAGTTTCTGCTTTCTATTAGTTTGTTTTCAGAAAGTTTTATATCTCTTCCTTGCACTGCTAAGATAGCTAAAGTAAATCTCATAATATCGGCTGAGTATTTTTCTATCATTTCAATAGGGTCAATTACATTTCCTTTTGATTTACTCATTTTTTGTCCGTGTTCGTCTCTTACAAGGGCGTGAAGATAAACATCTTTAAACGGAACTTCTTTTAGGAAATGAACCCCCATCATCATCATTCTGGCAACCCAGAAAAAGAGAATATCAAATCCTGTAATTAATAGATTATTTGGATAAAATCTTTTTAAATCCTCTTCATTCCATTTAATTCCTTTTCCCCATTCTCCGTTTTCCCATCCAAGAGTAGAAAAAGGCCATAGTGCTGAACTAAACCATGTATCAAGCACATCCGGGTCTTGATGGAAATTTTTGGAGTGACATTTTGGACACTCACTCGGTTCTTCTACGCTAGCCCATTCATTGCCGCAAGTCTGGCAATAATAAACAGGAATTTGATGTCCCCACCAAAGCTGTCTAGATATACACCAGTCTCTAAGCTCTCTCATCCATGCATCATAGTTGTTTTTCCAGCCTGTCGGGTGGAATTTAAGTTCACCTTTATTTGCAGCTTCAATAGCTGGAGCAGCTACTTCTTTTTTTAAAAACCACTGAGTTGAAACATAAGGTTCAATTACGCTTTTACATCTGTAACAATGTCCTACCTGATGAGTGTGAGGCTCTATTTTTTCTATAAAGCCTTCAGATTGTAATTTTTCTACTATTTTTTCTCTGGCTTTTATTCTGTCAAGCCCGGCAAATTCTCCGGCTTTTTCGTTTAAAATTCCGTTTTCATCAAAAACTTTTATTGTTTCAAGATTGTGTCTAAGTCCCACTTCATAGTCATTTGGGTCGTGAGCGGGTGTTACTTTTACGGCACCTGTTCCAAATTCCATATCAACATATTCGTCTGCGATAATAGGAATTTCTCTATTAATTAAAGGAAGTTTTATTTTTTTACCGATTAAATTTTTATATCTATCATCTTCTGGATTCACCATAACAGCTGTATCTCCGAAATATGTTTCAGGTCTTGTGGTTGCCACTACAATATATTCATCGCTTCCAACGATTGGATATTTAATATATGTTAACGCTCCTTCGTGTGTTTCATATTCCACTTCAATATCGCTAAGTGCCCCGTCTTTTGGACACCAGTTTACCATATAGTTTCCTTTTACAATCAAACCTTCGTCATAAAGCTTTTTAAAAGCAACCCTGACAGCTCTTTGAAGTCCTTTATCCATTGTAAATCTTTCTCTAGACCAAGCGGGACTTGCTCCAAGGTATCTTAGCTGAGTGGTTATTTCCCCTCCGCTAAATTCTTTCCATTCCCAGACTCTTTTTAAAAATTCCTCACGTCCGATTTCTTCTTTTGTGTTACCTTCGGCTAGAATCTGTTTTTCCACTACATTTTGGGTGGCAATTCCTGCGTGGTCGGTTCCGGGTTGCCAAAGTGTAGCGTATCCGTCCATTCTTTTGTATCTTACTATTATATCTTGAAGAGTAAAAGTTAATGCATGCCCTATATGAAGTTTTCCTGTTACATTTGGAGGTGGCATCATAATGCAAAAATTTTTTTCTTTAGAGTAATCAATTTCAAAAAATTTATTATTTTCCCATAAATTATATGTTTTTTTTTCAAAATCTTTTGGATTATATTCTCTCACTTCTATCCTTTTTTTGCGTAATTATACTATAATTATAAAAAGCAAAAAGGGGATTTATGAGATA
>JALUWM010000030.1 GCA_027019465.1 Campylobacterales bacterium | reverse complement strand
TTTTATAATTATAATATAATTATATTTTTATGTCAATAAACCAATTTTGATTGGTTACTTTACAAAAAGGTGCCCAATACCTTTTTTGTATGATTAAGTTAAAAGTAAATCTCTGACCCTGCTATCTTCACCGTTGTAAACAACTGTTATTATTGAGAGTAATGGTTTATCAACAATCATTTAATATTTCCTCATAAAGTCCTATATACTTTTTAGCTACTACAATACTATCAAATTCTTCTAAAACTTTGTCTCTTGCATTTTGACAGAGTTCTTCATAATTTTCTACATGTAGAATCCATTCGATTCCATTTGCTAAATCTGTTGTATTAAATGCTTTAGCTAGATATCCATTTTTCTGATGCTCTATCATATCACTATTTCCACCAATATTAAAAGCTGCAACTGGAGTGGCACAACTTAAACTTTCCATAATAGCATTAGATAAATTTTCTTGCAAACTTGGTACGACCATAACATCAACTGCACTATACAAAGTAACTAAGCTAACATCATCAGCTAAACTTCCCAAATAATGTGTTCTAAATCCAAAGTCTTGAGATTGTTCTGGTTCACTACTCCCAAAGACTACAAACTCTATGTTTTTATCATTAAGTTTTTGCATAGCTTTTCTTAGTTTTTCAAAACCTTTTCGTAGATCACTTGTAGCACCCATAGCTCCAAACAGTACTAATTTTTTCTCTTTTGGTAAACTCCAAAGCTCTCTTGATTTTTCTTTATCGAATGGTTTAAATATTGTTGTATCTATAGGATTTGGTAAATTTATATGTTTTTTATCTTTTAAAAGCGTACTGTTTTTTGAACATTCATTAAGCCAGTTACTCAAACCAACGATAGTCATATCTTTTTTTAGATTAAAATTTTTCTGTTTTCCTTTAAATATTTTTTTACTTAAATCTTTCTCTTTATCACTACCAAGAACTTTACACTTTCCACACTCATTTTCATAAGCACTACACTCTTCATCATAGTGACACCCACCTGTAAATGCCCACATATCATGAAGTGACCAAACTATAGGTGCTTTTATACGAGTTATGTCCTTTATAGTCATCATCCCACCACATATCCAATGAAGATGAACTATATCTGGATTTATCTCATTTATCTTATCTACAATGCTACTAAATCCAAACCAAGATGAAGAAAAAAGTGTTTTAGTCTTATTCTTATAAAATCTAATAGGGATACTATCTATCACTGGTCGTAGTTTATCAAAATACTTTCTAAATTTTTTTTCTTCAGATATAACTGTAAAATCATCACTACTTTTACTTTGCACAAGCATTCGACTATCAATATTTTGAGTTAAAAGTGATTTATGAAGTCTATATGCAGCTCGTGCTGCTCCACCATCTATATCTAATGTATTTACTATTAAAATTTTCATTTTTTCTTATATACTACTAAAACAGTATGTCCATTTGGCAACATTTCATTTTTTAATCCTCTTATTAATACTTTTGATATCAAATCAAATATTTTACCTTTTACTTTCTGTTTTAATGATACATCTATTAGTTTATTTTGAGAGAAAACATTATTTACTAGTGTATTCAAATACCATAATTCATGAACTTTTTGAACTTTCTCATGATATATGCTTTCAACACTTAAATTATACTTTTTAGCAATAAAAATAAAAGTTTCATCACTCCATCTAGTAACATGATGTGGAGGCATGTTTAATATTCCATTATTTACATATTTTAAAAAAGAGTCTTCACTAGGAACTGCAATTATAAGTTTTCCACCTGTTTTTAAAGCTTTTATTTTTGCTTCAATAAAACTTTTTGGATCTGATACATGCTCCAAAACTTGAAAACTGCATACAACATCAAACTCCTCTTGATGTCGTATTACATAATCTTGTATCATTTCGTTTTCAATATGAATACCATTTTCAGCAGCCATTTTTTTTGCATTCTCACTAAAATCAAGTCCGATATAATTTTTTGTTGCTAAATGTTTTGCAAAAGCACCTTTTCCGCTACCGACTTCTAATACACTATTTTCTGGTTTTATATATCTCTTTGCATAAAAATATTCATCTTTATCATCCATATAATACCAATCAAACTTTTGAAGTGCATTATAAAATTTTTCATCTCCTGTTATAAGTGGATCATAAAACCTTAATCTACAATCTTTACATTCACAAAAATTTATATCTTCATTTATCAAATATGAAAAATCGATATTAGTCATTTTTTTATATAATAAATTTAATGTATTCTTGTTAAGCAATTCAAGTTTTTTTATATTTTTTGTTTTACACAACGGACAGTTCATCCCCATTCCTTTTAAAGTTATTCTTAATTATCCAATCACTAATAGCATGACGATGTCCCATTGAAACTTCATGTTGTTCTATAAACAAGCCATTTAAAAGCCAAACAGGATGAGAATAAAACTTCCCTATGTTATCCCAATTTAAATTTTTACTATCACATTTATAATCATCCCAAATTAAATCCATTAAATACCACATTTGTTCTAAATCAGTTTTAATATTTTTGTTTTCTCTTTTTAAGAGTTTTTCTATTTCACTTTTTTCTAATTTTGTTAAATTTTTATCTGTTAAATTTATTTTCATTTAATCAACTTTCTTATTTTATTTATTATTCTTTGGATAATAGATTTTTTATGAAACATTAAATTCGATGTAAATTCATCCGCTTCTTTATTTTGAATTATATCTTTTGGATGATTATTCAATGTAATTTCATAAGATGTTAAGTTTGAGAACTCACTTTCTCCTATTGTATGCGTAGCATCTACTCCAAATCCAACATTTTCAATTAAATTTACATTAGGAAGAACCGTTAACTGTTTATTTTTCCAAAGAGTAAATGTCCATTGATAATCCCATGTATCAATCTCTTGCTCTTTCATTATCTCAAAAGTTTTTTTCCAGTATTGTAAAGTATTTCTATTATCAAAAAGAGTATCTATAAAATTAGAGTTTTGAAATTCTTTTAGATTTACATCATATTCTTTCCATCTATTCGACCAACTTGCCCAACCCCAAATATGGTTATATATTGAAAAGTAGTAATCAGCTTCACCTCGTTTTATCCCTTTTTGAAAGTTATCTCCACTAATCTGCCCAATTCTCATATCATCTTTATATTTTATAAGCAACTCCTCGCAAAACCAAAAAAAGCTCTGACTAGGCAAACAATCATCTTCAAGAATAATGCCCATATCTTCATTCTCAAAAAACCAGTCAATAGCACCACT
>JALUWM010000029.1 GCA_027019465.1 Campylobacterales bacterium | reverse complement strand
CTAAAATCCAACCTATGAAAAATAAAATATTTCCTATTAAAATAACAGATAAAATTCCACCCCAAAAGAATGTGTTTGCCGCTGTTTTGAAAAGATTTTCTCCTGTAATTTCATAAACAGCCATAAAAATCTGTTTGTATAAAATTCCTACAACTATTTGAATTATAATAAATATTAAAAACCATATGGCAAGACCGCTTCCTATTATTGTATCCTGGTTTATATCATTACTAAATGCTGCTATACTTCCAATTGCTAAAATAAAAGAAACAGCTATAAAAAATATTAAAGCAATACTTATAAGCCATTTTTTAAGTATTCCTTTTTCAGGTACTTTGTTTGATAAATTTTTTAGTACAATGCTTAAAAAAATAAGTCCTATTAAATAAAGCCCTATTCCAATATATGGTATCCAGCTAAGAAGAATAAATACAGCTCCTATTCCTCCAAGTGTTTTAGTGTTTGGATTTAGATTAATATTTATTAAATTAGACTTTGGAATTTCTAAAAGATAAATATTTTTTGCCTTGTTTTCCTCTTCTTCAAAATCAACTTTTGCACCTTTCAAAGGAGATGGCTTTTCTTTCCATTCATCAAAAGTGAATTTATATCTCTTTTCATCTTCTCCTAAAATAATTCCCCCATTTTCTTCAACTGCTAAAATTTGACCTTTCATTTTTTCCTCCTTTTTTTAATTATATCCTAAAATTTTATTATAATACCGCAAAAAAAAGGTTTTAAGTGAGTAAAAAGTTAATAATTGTGGAATCTCCGGCAAAAGCAAAAACTATTAAAAATTTTTTAGGGAAAAATTACGATGTAATTGCAAGTAAAGGGCATATAAGGGATTTGCCAAAAACATCGTTTGGTATAAAAATAGAAGATGATAAATTTATTCCTCAATACAGAGTTACAAAAGACCATCAGCAAATAGCAAAAGAGCTTAAAGAAAAAGCAAAAAAAGCAGATGAAATTTTTATAGCAACGGATGAAGATAGAGAAGGGGAGGCTATTGGTTATCATATTGCAAAAGTGATAGGAAAAAATCCTGAGGAGCTTCCTAGAATTGTTTTTCACGAAATTACAAAAAAGGCTATTAAAAACGCACTTGAGCATCCAAGAAAACTTGATATGAATAGAGTTGATGCACAACAAGCAAGAAGACTGCTTGATAGAATTGTAGGATATAAACTTTCCCCTTTACTCAATAAAAAAATTCAAAAAGGACTTAGTGCCGGAAGAGTGCAAAGTTCAGCTTTAAAAATAGTAGTTGATAGAGAAAGAGAAATTAGAGCTTTTAATCCGCAGGAATATTGGACGATAGAAGGAATTTTTAAAAAAATTGAAGGGAATTTAATTAAATATAACGGCAAAAAACTTGATAAATTTGATATTAAAAAAAAGCAAGAGGCTGAAAATATAGTTAATGAATTAAAACCTTTAACTTACAAAGTCTCTAAAATAGAGAAAAAAACAACATCTGTAAAATCACCTGCACCTTTTATGACCTCAACCCTTCAACAAACGGCAAGCAGTATGCTTGGATTTTCTCCTAAAAGAACAATGCAAATAGCACAAAAACTTTATGAAGGTGTAAAAACTCCCGTGGGAGAAACCGGTATAATTACATATATGAGAACAGACAGTTTAAATATAGCAGATGAAGCTAAAAAAGCGGCACTTGAAATTATTGAACAAAATTATGGCAAAGAATATGTAGAAGCTAAAACATACAAAACAAAATCAAGCTCAGCCCAAGAAGCTCACGAAGCAATCAGACCTGTTGATGTTAGGCTTACTCCTGATGAACTTAGAAATTATTTAAAGCCTGATGAATTCAAACTTTATAAGCTTATTTATAATAGATTTTTAGCATCTCAAATGAAAGACGCTAAATTTGAGACGCAAAATATTTATTTAACAAATGAAAAAGGTGAATTTAAAATAAGCGGTAGAAAACTTGTGTTTGAAGGATTTTATAAAGTTTATGGCAAACCTAGTGCCGATACACTTTTACCGGAATTTAAAGAAAATGAAAAATTAAAACCAGAGGATATCAAAGCAACACAGCATTTTACAAAACCGCCTGAGAGATATACAGAAGCTAGTCTTATTAAAAAACTGGAATCTCTTGGTATTGGAAGACCATCAACTTATGCTCCGACTATTACACTTTTGCAAAACAGACATTATGTTGAGGTTAAAGATAAAAAACTTTATCCAACGGAAATTGCATTTAATGTTATTGAAACGCTTGAAAGACATTTCCAAGATATTGTAGATGCAAATTTTACGGCAAATATGGAAAATATGCTTGATGAGGTAGCAGAAAACAAAAAAGAGTGGCAAGCAGTTTTAAAAGATTTTTACAATCCTTTTATTGACCTTATTAAAAAAGGTGATAAAGAAATTCCATCTCAAAAAATAGCAAAACCGACAGGGGAACTTTGCCCTAAATGTGGAAGCGAGCTTGTTATTAGAAAAGGAAGATTTGGAGAATTTATTGCCTGTAGCAACTATCCAAAATGTAAATATACCCGTCCTCTTGAAGAAAAAGATAAAAAAGTGGATGTAAAGTGTGATAAATGCGGGGCTGATATGGTTGTTAAAAGAGGTAAAAGAGGAGAATTTTTAGCGTGTAGCAATTATCCTAAGTGTAAAAATACAAAACCTCTAACACCGCCAGAAAAACTTGAAGATGTAAAATGTCCTGAATGCGGCGGGGATATAATAAAAAGAAAAGGTCCAAGAGGCGAATTTTACGGATGTGATAATTATCCGGATTGTAAATTTATCTCAAAATTCCGCCCTGTAAATAAAAAATGTCCTGAGTGTGATTATTTAATGGCCGAGAGGAATTATAGAGGTAAAGAAGTTTATGAATGTATAAAATGTAAACATAAAGAAGAAAAGGAGAGTTGATTTGAAAATAGGAATTATATCTGATACACATAAAAAATTAGGAAGAGCAAAAAAGGCTATTGATTTGCTTATTGAAAACAAAGCTGAGTTTATTATTCACGCAGGTGATATTGTGCGTGAAGAAGTCCTTGAATACTTAGAAGAAAAAAAGATAAGATATGTGGCGGTCCTTGGAAATAATGATTATCATCTTTATAAAATAACAGATAAATACAATATTGTAACCGAACCTTATTATTTTAAACTGGCAGGTAAAACATTCAAACTTATGCACTATCCGAAATATATGTTTCCGCTTGATACAGATATTATAGTTTATGGACATACACACGATGTCGATATGAGTTTTAACGGCAAAAATTTAATATTAAATCCAGGAGAAGTTTGTGCAAGAGACCACGGCTTTTCTACTTGTATGACACTTGATATTAAAGAAAACG
>JALUWM010000028.1 GCA_027019465.1 Campylobacterales bacterium | reverse complement strand
ATATGTATAATAATTATAAATCAAAAGAAAAAACAATAAAAAACACAACTTTAGCTATTGCAAAAAATGATATTTTTAATACTTCTTTTACTCCAAGTATCAATATAATAAAATCTGTTTTTAAAACGATGCTTTATGCAAATTCAGATTTAAGAGAAATTAATTATTATAACTCATATGGTAAAAATATAATTTCATGTGATAAAAAAAACGGGATTATTTTTTGTAAAAATAGTAATAAAATGTTAAATATTAAAAATTTAAAAAGTGATAAAAATATTTTTTTTCTTGAAAAATTTAAAAAAAACGCAGTAGAATTTATAGCCTTTTCCCCTACTAAAATAGGTAATACTACGGGATTTATAGAAGTTAAGGCACTAATAAAAAATTTTTTTATTAAAAATAATCTTTATAATCTTATTTTTTTTAATAAAAAAGGAGATGTTTTATATTCAAATCTTTATAACGCAAAAACATTAAATGATATATTTAATTATTTTATAACAGATGAAATATTAAAAATAAAAAACGGATTTGTGACTGATAATATTTATGTAAAATCTTTTTCTCCAAATATGAAAATAATATTTACCCAAAATCAGACGCTTATTAATAAAACAAATAATTTATCTAAAAAGCTTACTGTTTTTATGCTTGTATTATCTCTTTTTTTAGCAATACCTCTTGGTTTGTTTTTTTCAAAACCTCTTTATCAATTTTATAAAGAACTTGATAAAAGAGTAAATGAAGAAATAGAAAAAAGGCGTCAAAAAGAACAGCTTTTAATGCAACAAAGTAAACTGGCTGCACTTGGTGAAATGCTTGGAAATATAGCTCATCAATGGAGACATCCACTTACCAGACTTTCTCTTATTATACAAAATTTTGAACTTGCAGCAAAAAAAAACAGATTAACACCTGAGTATATAGAAAAATTTAAAAATAGTGCAACTTTACAGATAAAATATATGTCTGATACAATAGATGATTTTAGCAATTTTTTTAAACAAGATAGTGAGAAAATAGATTTCTATCCAAAAGATATTATTAAAGATACATTAAAACTACTTGAGGGAAGACTAAAACAAAATAGAGTTGAAGTTAATGTAAATATTATTAATTCTATAAAAATTAAAGGATATAAAAGCGAATTTTCCCAGGTTGTACTTAATATTATGAATAATGCAATTGATATATTAAAAGAAAGAGATATAAAAAATAAAAAAATAGATATAAGAATAGACGGTTCCAAAATAGAAATAGAAGATAATGCAGGAGGGATACCAGAAAATATTCAGGATAAAATTTTTGAACCTTATTTTACGACAAAATTTCAATCTCAAGGCACAGGAATTGGACTTTATATGAGTAAAATTATTATAACACAACATTTTAACGGAGAACTTTTTGCCTATAATTCAAAAGATGGGGCTGTTTTTGTTATTAAGGTATAAAAAGCACTTTTAAAGCACACTTTTGCTTTATAATTTGCATAAAAAAGGTTTAAAGATGACTAGTGGTAAAAAAGTTTTGTGGGGAACATTAATTTGTGGATTTGTGATAGGGCTTGGATTTTCTTATGTAGCTGCAGTTGGAGTTGAAGAAACAGGTAAACCTGAATTTTGTATGAGTTGTCATGAAATGAAACCGATGGGAGAAAGTTTTAAAATAAGTGTGCATGGAGGGAATAATCCTCAAGGATTTGCAGCTACTGAATGTACAGATTGTCATTTACCACATAATTCTATAGCAGGCTATTTAGTAGAAAAAGGAATAAGCGGTACTAGAGATTTCTTGGCTCATGTAGGTTTAACAAAAATGGTTGATTTTAAACAAAATTTTTATAATATGAAAGATTATGTATATGACAGTGCTTGTTTAAAATGTCATAAAGGTATAAAAGATCCAGCGACAGCTGTAGGTCTTAGTGAAAATATAAAAGAAATACATGAAAAATATTATTGGGCGGCAAAAGGTGAAGGGAAAGATGTTAGTTGTGTAACTTGTCATAATGATCATACAATGGTTAATTTTGCTCATCCTAATTTATTAGAAACTCTTTCAGAACAAAAATAATTTTTTCTTTCTTTTTTTTTGCCAATATGTTAAATTTATGTTAAAATACCCGAAAAAAGGGTAATTATGAAAAAAATAGTATTTTTAATTTTAAGTGCAGTTTTTATGTTTGCATTTGACTGGAGTGGTAAAGTTAATTGGTCTATTAGTTATCAGAGCGCTAAAAGTATCGCTGCAGAAGAGCATAAACTTGTAATGGTGGATATTTCTTTATCCCATTGTCCTCCTTGTAGATATCTAGCAACTCATGTTTATACAAACAGTGAAGTTGCCAATTATATAAATAAAAATTTTGTGCCTGTTTTTTATTTGGCTGATAAAGATTCAATTCCTACTGAAGTTCAGAATTATTTCACAGGTTCAACTCCTACAATTCTTTTTATTGAACCAAATGGTAAATTGTTTACATATTTTGTAGGTTCAAGAAAACCTGCAAACTTTTTATTGATTTTGAAAACAATAAAAGATAAATATAGGATGTCAGAATGAAACAAAATAATTTAAAAAAGATATTTAACTTTTTCTTTTCGTTAGAAATGGCTGTTGTTTTATCTCTTATTTTTATTGCTGCTATGACATGGGCTACGATAGGATTTTATACAGATGCTCAGGGTGTTAAACATGTATATTCTATGACGGATTCTTGGAAATATGTTTATGAAACAAAATGGTTTGAAGCTATTATGTGGCTTCTTGGTATTAATTTAATAGGTGTTATGTTTAGATATAAAACATACAAAAAAATACCTATTTTTGTTTTGCATTTATCTGTAATAGTAATTTTATTAGGAGCTGCTGTTACAAGATATTTTGGTTATGAAGGTCAGCTTCATTTAAGAAACGGTGAGACTAAATCTTTTATTATGGTAGAAAAAAGTAAAGGTAATCCTTCTGATGTTTATCGCAAAAATTTAGGTTTTGAAGTAAGACTTGACAAATTTGTTATGCATAAATATCCAGGTAGTATGATGCCAAGTAGTTATGACAGTTACATAACAATTATAGATAAAGCTGCTCATAAAAAATTTCAATTTCATATTTATATGAATCATATATTAATTTATAAAGGTTATAGATTTTATCAAGAAAGTTATGATCCTGATGAGAAAGGAAGTATTTTGTCTGTAAATCACGATGATGCTGGAACATATATTACATATTTTGGATATATTTTATTGGCTGTAGGATTTTTGTGGAGTATTCTTTATAAAAAATCAAGATTTATGATTACTGTTAGAAAGCTTCAAAAAAGTGGGCTTTTTTCTATTGCTTTGATGATTTTATTATCTTCTTATTCACACG
>JALUWM010000027.1 GCA_027019465.1 Campylobacterales bacterium | reverse complement strand
GATTTATTTGATATTTCTCGCCTTTCATTTCAAGCCTTTAAATCTTTTTAATTTTGCAAACAATTTCTGTTCCAAAAATTCCCTTTACTTCTACCTTCTTTTATCCCTTTCTCGAACGGGCTTAGTGAATTGTGAATTTTTATTTGAAATTTTCTTGAATTTAATGATGGGTTAATGTTTACATAATGTTAAGAAAGGGAAAAGGGAATTAATTTTTGAAATAGTCTTGAATTGAATTTACACTTTTTTCATTTTCTTGAATAAATTCAATGGCTTCTATAGCGGCTTTTGCAGCAGCAATAGTTGTAAAATAAGGAATAGAATGGTTTAAAACTTCTCTTCTTATAATTTTTGCATCATCTTTACTTGATTTATTATCGCTTGTATTAATAACAAGTGCTATTTCTTCATTTTTAATCATATCAACAATATTAGGTCTGCCTTCACTTATTTTTAAAACTTTTTCACATTTAACCCCTGCATTTTTAATGATATTAAAAGTCCCGGCTGTTGCAATAATATTAAAACCTATTTTTTTAAGCTCTTTTGCTAAACTTGGAGCAAACTCTTTATCTAAATCAGTTAAAGATATAAAAACTTTTCCCTTTCTTGGCAAAAAGTTTTTAGCAGCTTCTTGAGCTTTTGAAAAACTTTCTCCAAAACTGGAGCTTATTCCCATAACTTCACCTGTTGATTTCATTTCAGGTCCTAAAATTAAATCGGCTCCCGGAAGTTTATTAAATGGAAATACCGCTTCTTTTACAGCAATATGCTCTCTCATTTTTGGTTTGAATATATTCCCGTCATTTTCAACCACTTTAAATTTATCATAAAAATCAAGAGCTTCTTGTAAAATTCTTCCATTATTTATATCAGGATTATATGTAATATTCCACATTACTCTTGTAGCTACTTTTGCAAGTGGAATTCCGGTAGCTTTACTTACAAAAGGCACAGTTCTACTAGCCCTTGGATTTACTTCTATTAAATAAAGTTTATCCCTATGAAGAGCATATTGAATATTAAGCAGCCCCTTTACTCCAAGACCTAAGGCTATCTCTTTTGTAGCATTTTCTATCTCTTTTAATTTTTCATCATTTATAGAAACACAAGGAAGCGAACATGCACTATCCCCACTGTGGATTCCGGCTTCTTCAATATGTTGCATAATTCCGCCTATATAAACTTCTTTTGTATCGCTTATTGCATCAACATCAAGTTCTATTGCCCTATCTAGAAATTTATCAATTAAAACCGGACTTTCATTACTAACACTAACAGCCTCATCCATATATTGTTTAAGTTCATTTTCATTATAAACAATTCTCATAGCTCTTCCGCCAAGAACATAACTTGGTCTGACTAATACAGGATATCCTATATTTTCGGCAATTTTAAAAGCTTCTTCTTTTGTAAATGCTGTTCCGTTTTGAGGTTGATTAAGTCCTAATTTTTGAATGAATTTAGAAAATTTTTCCCTATCTTCGGCTTCATCAATTACCTCAGCAGAAGTTCCTATAATTTTTGCTCCTATTTTGGTTAAAGGTTTAGCAAGTTTTAAAGGGGTTTGACCACCAAAATGAACAATTACCCCATCAGGATTTTCAAGCTCAACCACATTTCTAACTCTTTCAAAATCAATCGGCTCAAAATATAAAACATCACTTGTATCATAATCTGTTGAAACAGTCTCAGGATTACAGTTATACATTAAAGTTTTTACCCCTAAATCCTCCAGGGCAAATGCAGCGTGAACACAGCAATAATCAAATTCAATTCCTTGCCCTATTCTATTTGGTCCACCACCTAAAATTAATACTTTTTGTTCATTAAAATCTGGTTTTCTAAGAGGAATATTTTTTGTAACATTTACACTGGAATAAAGATAACTTGTTGTTGTATCAAATTCAGCAGCACATGTATCAACCTCGTTATAGTCAATCTCAACGCCTGATTTTTTTCTGGCTTGATAAACATCTTCTTCGCTTTTTCCTATAAGCTCAGCTATTTTTTTATCGCTAAATCCATACGTTTTAGCTTTTCTTAAAAGCTTTTCATCTTCTAAAATATTTTTGTTAATCTCTTTTTCTAAATCAACTATTTCTTTAATTTGATTTAAAAACCATTTGTCTACTTTACATATATCATAAATTTCATCTAATGAATAATCTTTTCTAATAGCTTCGGCAATATATAAAATTCTTTCATCATTTGGAATTCTTATTTTTTTTCTAAGAGTTTCATCATCACATTCTACCCTGTCAAGACCACTTAATCCAGTTTCAAGAGAACATAATGCTTTTTGAAGAGATTCTTTAAACGTTCTTCCAATAGACATAACTTCACCAACACTTTTCATAGAAGTTGTAAGTGTAGAATCTGCTTGTGGGAATTTTTCAAATGTAAATCTAGGAATTTTTGTAACTACATAATCAATTACCGGCTCAAAACTCGCTGCTGTTCCTGTAATATCATTTGTAATTTCATCAAGTGTAAAACCTACGGCAAGTAAAGTTGCAACTTTTGCAATAGGGTAACCTGTCGCTTTACTAGCAAGTGCGCTACTTCTAGAAACCCTCGGGTTCATTTCAATTACAATCATTCTACCTGTATCCGGATTTATTGAAAACTGAACATTACTTCCTCCAGTATCAACACCAATTTCTCTTAAAATTTTAAAAGAAGCATCTCTCATTCTTTGATACTCTTTATCAGTTAACGTAAGTGCCGGGGCAACCGTTATAGAATCTCCTGTATGAACACCCATAGGGTCAAAATTTTCGATGGAACATACTATAATACAGTTATCTTCCCTATCGCGGATAACTTCCATTTCATACTCTTTCCATCCTAGCATACTCTCCATTATTTCTATTTCATTAATAGGACTAGCTTCTATTCCTGTTTTGGCTAACTCTTTAAATTCATCCATATTATAAGCAACACCGCTTCCAAGCCCTCCTAGGGTAAAAGAAGCTCTTACTATTAAAGGAAAACCTATCTCTTTTGCAAATTCAATAGCTTCATCTAAATTTGTAGTAGCTTTACTTTTTGGTAAATCCATTCCGATTTTTTCCATTGCTTCTTTAAAAGCGTCTCTGTCTTCTCCCTTTTTAATAGCTTCTGGATTTGCTCCTAAAAATTCAATTCCTTCAAGCATTCCTTTTTCATACATTTCCATTGCAACATTAAGGGCAGTTTGTCCCCCCATTGTAGGTAAAATAGCATCAACATTTTCTTTTTTTATAATTTTTGAAATAATTTCCGGAGTGATCGGTTCAATATAAGTAGCATCTGCAAATTCTGGATCTGTCATAATTGTAGCTGGATTTGAATTAACTAAAACAACTCTGTATCCAAGTGATTTAAGAGTTTTTGTAGCCTGAACGCCTGAATAATCAAACTCACACGCCTGTCCTATTACAATAGGACCTGAGCCTATAAGCAAAATGGTCTTAATATCTTCTCTTTTTGGCATAGATACCCTTTTTTATATGTAATTATAACCAAAAAAGTAAACATATCAGAGACTATTTATAAGTTACTAATAAATTTATTTA
>JALUWM010000026.1 GCA_027019465.1 Campylobacterales bacterium | reverse complement strand
ATTATGGAAAAAATTGCCAAAATCGATGCAATTGTCAAGAGAAATGAGGATTTGGATGTTATAATAGCAACGTTACGAAGCACTACGGCAAATTTGCTTGGATTTAGGTGCGAAAGTTAAGTTATTTAGATATCATTGTAGCTGTTATAATATTTATTTTTATTTTATTTTTTAAATTAAATTTTTATAAAACAATATTACTTTTGCTAGAATTAATGGTTTTAATCGAACTTATACAAATGCTTTTTACTTTTTTTAAAAGACAAAGAATTAAAATCCGCTATATGATAGATGCTTCCATTATTTATATAATCAGGGAACTATTAATATCATTAACTAATCATCCACAAGAGTTAAAAACAGTTATTTTATATACATCTTTAATAGCTGTATTTTTCTTTTTTAGATATTTATCTATAAAAATAACTTATAAAATAGAAAAAGAGTAAAAATATTTTTATATAATTATAAAAAAGGCAGTTAAATGCAGTTTTTATATTATTCCGATACAACTTCTAATATAACTTTAAGCGGAAATGAGCACAAATATCTTTTTAAAGTAAGACGCATTAAAAAAAATGAACTTATTAATATAAGAAATTTAAAAGATGATTATTTATACATCTATAAAATTGAAGATATCAACAAAAAAGAAGCTTTTCTTAAACTAATCAACAAAGAGCTAAAGCCAAATAAGCCCCATACCTTTTTTCATTTAGGATGGTGTATAATCGACCCTAAAAACATAGAAAAAACACTCCCTAACCTAAATGAAATAGGTGTTGGTAAAATAAGTTTTGTTTATTGTGATTTTTCCCAGAAAAATTTTCAATTAAAGCTTGATAGAATCAAAACCATTCTTATAAACTCAAACCAGCAGTGCGGAAGAAGCGATTTAATAGAAATTGAAATTTTAAATTCTAGCAAAGAGTTTTTTGAAAAATACCCTGAATTTATGGCACTTGATTTTAACGGGGAAAATATTGAATGCAAAAATTATAATAAACCGTTTTTAATAGGTCCGGAGGGCGGATTTAGCGAGAATGAGAGAAAATATTTCAGAGAAATTGTAAAATTAAAAAGCTTTATTTTAAGAAGCGAAAGCGCAGCTTGTAGTGTTGCTTCTAAGATTTTACTCTAACGGGGCTAAAGCCCTGCTCCTTTACTCATCCACCCATTCACCCATCTACTCTTCTCCCCATTTCTCACACTTCTTCTCCTATGCCTCTGAATTTATCCACAAATTCCGATATTTTTTTAAAAACATTCTGTTTTTTTGTAAGATATTCAGGATTTAACGGGCTCATTTTAGGAAGTATTTCATTAAGCTCCGTTCCGTTTTCGCTTGCATATCCTTTTTTTAGGGAAACTTTTATATATCTTTTGGCTTCGTTTTCTTTTAGATTCTCTTCTTTAATTAATCTCTCAGCCTCAACTCTCTGTTTTTGCTGTGCAAAATCAAAAAATTTTTCTATTATTTCCGTTTTGTCTTCAATTTTATCCAAATCGGTATTGTTTATAAATTCAACAATTAAACTCTCTTTTGCCCTGTGCCCGAGGCTTGTCCTTATAACTCTTCTAATCTCTTCAATTAAAGCATCTTTATTTTTTGACTTTTTGTGCTCTTCAAAAATAAGAGTTAAAATATAATCAAGGTTAATCTCCTGTGATTTAAGCAAATCCACTTCAAAAACCACATCATCCCATTCAGGTTTTAAAACCTTTTTTTCTTCTTTTTCTTTCCTTATCCACTCCCTTATATCATTATAGGCCGAGCGGTAATCCTGCACAAGTCTAATAGGTAAAAGCTCAGTGTTTTTTATTTTTTCAAACATTTCATCGCTTAAATTGTTTTCCATTTTAAACTTTTCAATATCATCACTATTTTGAAGCTTTTTTGCCAAAACAAATTCATCGAAATTTTGCAAAATATTTTCAAGTTTCAGATATTCCCCGAAAAGCTTTACAAACTCTTTTTTTTCACTCTCTTTATAAATATTTGCTGGGTCTGGAAATTTAGTGTTCAGCTCTTCTACAACCTCAGCAAAACCTTTTTTTGTTTTGCCGCTTAATTCATCGCTAAATCCATTAATATATTCTTCGTAACTTTTTTCAAGCACAATATTTTTGGTATTTGAATCCCCAAAAAGTTTGATAGCATCAATAGTAGCCTGTTCTAAATCTCTAAAAGTTACAATATTTCCGAAACTTTTAGTTGAGTTATAAATCCTGTTTGTTCTTGAATATGCCTGAATCAGCCCGTGATATCTCAGATTTTTATCCACAAAAAGAGTATTCAGCGTCGGTGCGTCAAAACCTGTCAAAAACATTCCCACCACAATAAGCAAATCAATTTCACCATTTTTCATTCTTTTTGAAATATCTTTATAATAATTTTCAAACAATTTACTCTCAAGCCCGTAATTTGTTTTAAACATTTTGTTATAATCGTTAATAGCACCTGCCAAAAACTCCTTAGCGGTTGAATTAAGCGCATTTGTTTCAAAACTTTCATCTTCAATCTCGCCTATTGCACTCTCTTCATTTTGCGCAAAAGAGAAAATAGTCGCTACTTTTAGAGGATTTTTAGAATCTTTTTGAAGTTCTTTAAATGTCTGATAATAAAGTTTTGCTGCATCCACGCTGCTTACGGCAAATATTGCATTAAAGCCTTTTTGATTATAAAGTCTGTGAGTTTTTTCATTGAAATTTTTTAAAATATAATTCGTTATCTCTTTAATTCTCTCCGGATGCAAAAGTGCTTCTTTTGTTTCAAGTGCGCTTAATTTGTTCTCATCTTTTTCTTCTTCTATGTTTTTAAATTTCGGTTTTACATTATTATAATCCACTTTGAATTTAAGCACTTTTTCATCTCTTATGGCATCCGTAATCACATATGAATGAAGTTCTCTTCCAAAAACACTGGCAGTAGTTTTGTCCCCGAGTGCGTTTTCTGGGAAAATAGGAGTTCCGGTAAAGCCGAACTGATAATATTTTTTAAATCTTTTTTTAAGATTATTTTGAGCTTCCCCAAATTGACTTCTATGTGCTTCATCAAAAATAAAAACCACCTGTTTTTTATAAATTTCTAAATCTTTTTCGCTTTTCATAAGATGATTGAGTTTTTGAATAGTGGTAACGATTATTTTATTGTCGTTTTTTTCAATATTTCTTTTAAGTCCGGCCGTGGAGTTGCTGTCGTTTACACTATCGGGAGAAAAGCGCTGATACTCTTTCATTGTCTGATAATCCAAATCTTTCCTGTCCACCACAAAAAATACCTTGTCTATAAAATCAAGCTCAGTAGCAAGCCTTGCGGCTTTAAAACTTGTAAGAGTCTTTCCGCTTCCTGTTGTATGCCAAATATATCCGCCGCTTTCAGTGCTGCTGTATGTTTTTGATTCATATGAACTTTTTATTTTCCACAAAATCCTCTCCGTTGCCGCAATCTGATAAGGTCTCATAATCAAAAGTGTGTTACTCGTATCAAAAACCGTATATTTAGTCAAAATTTCTAAAAGTGATTTGTTTTGTAAAAATGTAGCTGTAAAGTCTTTTAACCTACCTTCCCGCCAACACCTAACGATTTCATAATCAAAAACGTCTGATTTGCCTTGTTTCTCGACATTTCACAAGAGATTTCCCTTGCTTTTAACATCGTTATGTGTTAAAATACACCTA
>JALUWM010000025.1 GCA_027019465.1 Campylobacterales bacterium | reverse complement strand
GACACTGATTAAATAAAGCGAAAAAATTTGCATTTTTTGCCCTGTGTATTTAATTAGTGTCATAAATGTAAGATTCTTAATTGGTTTTAGTATTGATTTTGCATTTTTTATTTTAAAGTGTTAAAATTGTCTCAAAAAAAGGATGGTCAATGAGAAGTGATGAAGTAAAAAAAGGCTGGAACAGAGCACCGCACAGAAGTTTGTTTAGAGCTATTGGACTAAAAGATGAGGATTTTGACAAACCGTTTATCGGTGTTGCAAACTCTTTTATTGAAATTGTGCCGGGGCACTTTTTTTTGAATAAATATTCTGAAATTGTAAAAGATGAAATTAGAAAAAACGGATGTGTTCCTTTTGAATTTAATACAATAGGTGTAGATGACGGAATCGCAATGGGGCATGACGGAATGCTTTACAGCTTGCCAAGCCGTGAAATTATTGCAAATTCTGTTGAAACAGTTATGAATGCTCATAAACTTGATGCAATGATTTGTATTCCAAACTGCGATAAAATTACTCCTGGTATGGTTATGGGAGCTTTGAGAGTAAATGTTCCTACTGTTTTTGTAACAGGCGGTCCTATGAGAGCAGGGCATTTAAGTGACGGGACACCTGTTGATTTAGCGACTGTTTTTGAAGGTGTCGGTAAATTTGAAAAAGGTGAAATGAATGAAAATGAGCTAAGAGAGCTTGAATGTGTAGCGTGTCCTGGTGGAGGAAGCTGTAGCGGTATGTTTACTGCTAATTCTATGAATACTCTAATTGAAGCTATGGGAATTGCACTAAAAGGTAACGGAACTATTTTAGCCTTGACACCGGAAAGAGAAGAGCTTTTAAGAAAAGCGGCTAGAAGAATTTGTGAAATTGCAAAAGATGAAAAACTTACAGAACAATACAGAATCAAAAATATTATCAATGAAAAAGCAATTCATAACGCATTTGTTGTTGATATGGCTATGGGCGGAAGCACAAATACAGTTTTACACGTTACAGCTATTGCAAAAGAAGCGGGAGTTGATTTTGACCTTAAAGAGCTTAACGAAATAGCAAGACATACAAGCCACATTGCAAAAATTTCTCCATCTCTTCAAACGGTTCATATGGAAGATATCAATAAAGCGGGTGGAATGAGCGCGGTTATGAAAGAAATAAGTAAAAGAAGCGATACGATTCTTTATCTAGATAATCCGGTAATTGAAGGCGGAAGTGTAGCTGATAGAATCAAAGATGCAAAAGTTCTTGATACATCTGTTATTCACTCTATTGAAAATCCTTATAGCAAAGTTGGAGGACTTGCAATTCTTTATGGAAACTTGGCCAAAGAAGGTTGTGTTATTAAAACAGCGGGAATTATAGGAAGCAGACAATTTACAGGAAAAGCGGTATGCTTTAATTCTCAACAAGAAGCCATTGAAGGAATTACGGGCGGAAAAGTAAAAGAGGGAGATGTTGTTGTCATCAGATATGAAGGTCCAAAAGGAGGTCCTGGAATGCAAGAGATGCTTGCACCTACTAGTTTAATTATGGGTATGGGGCTTGGAGAAAAAGTGGCCTTAATTACCGATGGAAGATTTAGCGGGGCTACAAGAGGACTTAGTATTGGACACGTAAGCCCGGAGGCTGCAGAAGGTGGAATGATAGGACTTCTTAAAGACGGGGATATTATAGAAATTGATACAGATAACTTCTCTATTAATGTAAAACTTAGCGATGAAGAAATAGAAAAAAGAAAAAAAGAGTTTACTCCTATTAAAAAAGATGTGCCTGGTAAATGGCTAAAAGAATACAGAATGCTTGTAACAAATGCAAGCAACGGGGCGATATTAAAAGCTGATTAATGAAAAAAAGGATTTATTTGGCCCTTTTTTTTTCTTTTTTATTTATTATCATTGTTTCTGTTGTAATAGTTAGATATGCATTTAAAAATATAAAAGATACATTGGCACAAAAATATTATGTAGAAACAATACAGGAATATAATATTTTTTTAAATAAAGATAAAGTATTTTTAAAATCTATTTCTGAATATTTGTCAAATTCTAATGTGACATTAAAAGCTTATTTAGAAAATAATAAGCAAGATATAATAAATACGTATTTATCGCTTTATAAAAGTCTATTTGAAAATGATTTAATAGATGAAATGCATTTTTTTAAAACTCCGGTGGAAAATTTTGTGGCTTTTGCTAATCTTAAGCTTGCAGAAATAAATTTAAGCAATGCCAGAAAAGATGTATTATTAGTTAATACTTCTTTAAAACCTGCTGTTTATTTTTATATATGTAGGAATTATCCAGGACTTAGGGCTACTTATCCTATTATTTATAATTATAAAATTTATGGGAGTGTTTCGATTGGAAGTAATTTGATTAATTTTAAAAGTATGTTTGAAAAACTTAATATGCCGACAACTGTTTATTTAAACGACAAATTGTTAAAGCACTCTTTACAATCTAAAAAATATTCTTTTTATGCAAGATATCCGTTATATAAAGGATACAGGGTAATTGGAAAAAATTATAATATCAATTTTGATAAAAAATATGAACTTCAAGCTGATAAACTTTATGTAATTATACCTATTAAAGATTTATTTAAGAAAACAATAGCTTATATAGTAGTTAAACGAAATTTTTCAGATGCTTTAAAAATTGTTAGAATAAATGCAATCAAAAATTTTATATTTGATTTTATGGTGTTTTTTATTATATTTGGATTATTTATTGTTTTATTTAGATATATTTATAAAAGATTTAACGAACTTCAAAATATACTTGAGTTAATAAAAAATAAAAAATTTAAAAAGTTACCTTCTAAAGTGAAAGAAAAAGATGAATTTGATATATTTAAAAATAATTTAATAGACGTATCAAAGAATTTATCTTTGTATATTAATCTTTTAACAAATGAAATGGATTATTATTCCAAGAAAGCTTATATCGATGCACTGACCTCTGTTTATAACAGAAATTTTTTAGAAGAAAAAGCAGAAGAAATTACAGAAAAATTTAAACTTACAAAAGAGGCTCTTGGTGTTATTATTTTTGATATAGATGATTTTAAAAAAATAAATGATACATATGGGCATGATGTAGGAGATTTGGTATTGAGTGAATTGGCTTTAAATATTAAAAAACTTCTTAGAAAAGAGGATATGTTTATAAGATACGGAGGAGAAGAATTTGTGATTTTATTTCCGCATACCTTTTTTAAAGATGTAATTACAATTGCCCAAAAAATCAGAAGAACAGTTGAAGTTTTAAAAATAAAAACACCTGAAAAATTTTTTCATATAACAATAAGCATTGGTGTGAGTGAATTTTCTAAAGATGATGAAACAATTTTTGATGTTATAAAAAGAGCGGACAAAAAGCTTTATGAAGCAAAAAGAAGTGGTAAAAACAGGGTGATTTATTAAAGGATATAAATGAAAAAAGCGTTTGGACTTTGGAGTGCAGTTTTTATGGGTATCGGTGCTATGGTGGGTGCTGGTATCTTTATTGTTATCGGGCAAGCAGGGAGTATGGCAGGAAATATTGTTTGGCTTTCTTTCATATTCGGGGGAATTATCGCGCTTCTTAGCGGATATTCTTTAGCAAAATTAGCCCTTGCTTATCCTTCTCGTGGAGGGATAATTGAATATCTGGTTCAGGAATTTGGCGTTAATACATTTTCGGGTGGAATGGGTATTTTATTTTATTTTGCCCAGCTTATAGCAATAGC
>JALUWM010000024.1 GCA_027019465.1 Campylobacterales bacterium | reverse complement strand
ACTTCAAATTTTTCTCCTGTTTTTCTGTTTCTAACTTCCACTTTGCCGTCTTTTAGTTTTTTACCAACAATTACACAAACAGGAAATCCTATAAGCTCAAAATCAGCAATCTTAGGACCAAATCTTTCAGCTCTATCATCTAAAATAGGATTAGCCCCGGCATTTTTTAACTCTTCATAAAGGTTCTCAGCATAATCTAACTGCTCATCTTTTTTAACATCTCCAATAATTATATCCACTAAAAACGGAGCTATCTCTTTTGGCCAGATAATACCTTTATCATCGTGATTTTGCTCAATAGCAGCAGATATGAGACGACTAACACCAATTCCGTAACATCCCATAATAAAAGACTTAGCTTTTCCGTTTTCATCAAGAAAAGTTGCATTCATAGGCTCGGAATAAACACTTCCTAATTTAAAGATATGCCCTACTTCTATTCCTTTTGTAATTTTAAGCTCTTTAGAGCATTTAGGACACAAATCCCCTTCTTTTACAGCTGCAATATCTCTATAAACAGTTAAATTTCCAAGTAGATTTGCATCAAGAAGCCCAGCACCTTTTATATGATAATCTTTTTTATTTGCCCCGCATACCAATTCTTCCGCCATTCTTAAATCATCATCAATGATATATTTTATATTGCTAGGAAGTCCAAAAGGTCCTATAAATCCGGGAACAAGCCCAGCACTCTCAATCTCTTCTTCACTTGCATCCACTAAATCCACTGCCCCTATGGCATTTTTTGCTTTTGTTTCTTCTAGGGTATCTGTGCCTCTTACAAAAAATACTACTATCTCCTCTTTATTATTAAATATAGCCTTTTTAACTACCGCTTTAACGCTAAAATACGGCTCAACTCCAATAAAATCACTCACTTCTTCAATACTTTTTTTATCAGGTGTATAAACTTCTTCTATTACTTCTGTTTTAAGGGAATTTTCTTTTTTTATATTTTTTCTTTTTGCAACTTCTATATTTGCCGCATAATTACATTCACTGCATACCACAATATCATCTTCACCTGTATCGGCTAAAACCATAAATTCGCGGCTTCCACTCCCGCCAATAGCCCCACTATCAGCCTCTACAACCCTAAAATCAAGCCCCATTTTGCTAAAAATCTCTTCATAAGTCTCTTGCATTAAATTAAATTCTCTATCTAAATCATCGTTGCTTGAATGAAAAGAGTAAGCATCTTTCATAATAAATTCTCTGCCTCTAAGCAGCCCGAATCTAGGTCTTGCCTCATCTCTGAATTTTAAATTTATTTGATAAAGATTAACAGGGAGTTGTTTATAGCTTTTAATATAACTTCTAACTAAATCAACTACTGACTCTTCATTTGTAGGAGATAGGACAAATTTTTGTTTTTTTCTATCTTCAATTCTAAGCAGTTCACTTCCATATTTTTTAGCCCTTCCAGTCTCTTCCCACAGTTCATAAGGCGTTACGAAACTTAGCATTACTTCTTGTGCCCCGGCTTTATCCATCTCTTTTTTAATAATATTTTTTATGTTATCTAAAACAATTTTTCCAATAGGTGTAAAATCATAAATCCCAGCGGCCACCTGTTTTATAAATCCGCCTTTTACCAAATATTTATGACTAGCAACAACCGCATCTTTTGGCGCTTCTTTTTTAGTGTATAAAAAAAATCTACTCCATCTCATTTAAACTCCTTAACATATTCATCTTTTTTACTTTTTGGAATTGTTTTACTCTCAGGAATTTGCAAAACTTCAAATTTTTTAATCCCTTTTAGATAATGAATTTCTATAATATCTCCTGTTTTTACATCTTTACTGGACTTTGCTTTTTTACCGTTTATAAAAACTACTCCCTCTTTACACATCTCATCTGCAATAGAACGCCTTTTTACAATATTTACGCTGTTTAAAAATTTATCCACTCTCACAAAAAACCTTTTTTATAAAATTATACTATAATTGCAATAAAAAAGGATTTGAATGAAAGTTGTATTAGCATATTCAGGCGGACTTGATACAAGTGTTATTTTAAAATGGCTGCAAGATAAATATAACGCAGAAGTTGTAACATTTACAGCAGATATCGGTCAGGGTGAAGAAGTTGAAATTGCAAGAGAAAAAGCACTAAAACTTGGAGTTAAACCAGAAAACATTTTTATAGAAGATTTAAAAGAAGAGTTTGTAAGAGATTATGTATATCCTATGTTTAGAGCAAACGCTATTTATGAAGGGGAATATCTTTTAGGAACTTCTATTGCAAGACCTTTAATTTCTAAAAGACAAATAGAAATAGCAAATCAAGTAGGTGCAACAGCCGTAGCTCACGGAGCAACAGGAAAAGGAAATGACCAGGTTAGATTTGAGCTTGGATATTATGCATTAAGACCGGATATTAAAGTTATTGCCCCTTGGAGAGAATGGGATTTAAATTCAAGGGAAAAATTATTGGCTTATGCGGAAAAACACGGAATTCCTATTGAAAAACACGGACAAAAATCTCCTTATTCAATGGATGCAAACCTGCTTCATATTTCTTATGAAGGCGGAATTTTAGAAGACCCTTGGGCAGAACCGGAAGAAAGTATGTGGAGATGGAGCGTTGCACCTGAGAAAGCTCCTGATAAACCAGAATATATTGAAGTTGATTTTGAAAAAGGGGATATTATTGCAATTAACGGCAGTGAAATGACACCTGCTCAAGTTCTTGCAACATTAAATGAATACGGAAATAAACACGGAATAGGAAGAATTGATATCGTAGAGAATAGATTCGTTGGAATGAAATCTAGAGGCTGTTATGAAACACCGGGCGGAACAATAATGCTAAAAGCTCATAGAGCAATAGAATCAATTACTATAGATAAAGGAGAAGCTCATCTTAAAGATGAAATAATGCCAAAATATGCTGAACTTATTTATAACGGATTTTGGTTTGCACCTGAAAGAAAAGCTCTTCAAGAATTAATTAACAGTACTCAAAAAAATGTAAACGGAACTGTTAGACTAAAACTTTATAAAGGAAGTGTAAGCGTTGTAGGAAGAAAATCTCCAAACTCATTATTTAGCCCGGAATTTGCAACATTTGAAGAAGATACTGTATATAATCAAAAAGACGCTGAAGGATTTATTAAAATAAATGCTTTAAGATTTATTATCGAAGGATATGTCAGAGGGAAAAACAATAAATAATTTTCTCTCTTTTATTTTTATTTATTAATTATTTCCTCTGACACTTAAATTAAAAAATAAAAAGAAGGGATTATTACCCTTCTGTATGAGCTTTGTGAGCTTCTACTAGATATTTAACATCATCTGCTAAAACGAATACATTTTTATATCCTAAAACATCTAAAAGCCCTTTTACTCTGTTTGCAAAAAACGCTTTTCTACAAACTATTAAAATAGGTTGTGTTTTATCTTCAGGTAATTCGTCAATATAATTTTTAAATTCTGTATAAGGAGTATAATAAGCCGTCGGGATACCCGCTTCTTCTGCGTTTTCACCTTCTACCAATTTCGGAAGTGTTACATCTAATACAACAGCACCTGCATCTTTTATAAGTTCTCTTGCTTTATGGATATCTACATTTCCAAGCCCCGGTTTTTCTTTGTTAAGTTCAATAGCTTCTACAAATCTTTCTACTAATTCTTGTTCAAATTGTGTTAATTTTGCCATTACGCCTCCTTTAATTTGTTTTAGTTATTATAACTCAATTTTATTAAATTGTCAATTTTATTTA
>JALUWM010000023.1 GCA_027019465.1 Campylobacterales bacterium | reverse complement strand
GATGAAGTTAGAAAACTTGCTGAAAAAACCCAAAAAAGTTTAGTTGAAAGTTCATCGATTATAAAAAATGTAACTCAATCAATTGCAAATTTATCTGATGAATTAGTTGATAATTCTAAAAAGATTTCTAGTTTATCTGAGGTTTCTGATAATGTTCAAAATGAGATCAATAAAACTCAAGAATCAATAAATATAGCTATTCAAACAACAAATAAATTAATTGAAAATTTTGAGAAAACATCTAAAAATCTTGAAGAAATTAAAGATGTCTCAAATAATACAAGTAAAATTTCTATTAAAAATAAAGAAAGTATAGAAATTATTAAAAAAAGTATATCAGGTCTAAATAAGAGTATGGAATCTTTAGATAAAGAAATTTCATTATATCAAATTTAATTATTGAGGAGCTTTTATATAGGTATGTAAAATTTATAAAAAGTTTACCTCAATTTTTTTCTCAACTTATGAGCATATAAGTTGATTTTTGATACGACCTTAAAGAATAAAATCTTCAATATTTTATTAAAAAACTGTTCTAAATTGACATAAAATTAAATTTAAGTTAAAATTCATCTAAAAAAAGGAGAAAGCTATAAATAGGGGTTTTTTTGAATAAATTTTGCACTTTCAAACTTTCTGCTTTACACTACACAATTTTAATATTTCAAAAGGATATAAATGAATAATGATATTATCGGTTATAAAACAGGGGATAATATTGTCGATTTACAGACAATAGAAGCTAAAAATATAGATATAAATAATGCTATTCCTATTTATTTTAACGACAGTGAAGATGCACTTGAAATTATTCGCCATTCGGCTGCACATTTGATGGCACAAGCTATAAAAGAAATTTATCCAGATGCTAAGTTTTATGTAGGGCCTACAGTTGAAAATGGCTTTTATTATGACTTAAAAACTTCTACTCCTATTACGGATAAAGACTTAAAAGGTATTGAGAAAAAGATGAAAGCTTTGGCTAAGAAAAAATTTCCTATTGAAAGATATGAAGTAACTAAAGCTGAAGCTGTTGAAAAATTTAAAAACGACGAATTAAAACAAGAAGTTTTAAAAATGATTCCTGATGATGTGGTGTCTATTTATAAACAGGGTGATTTTGAAGACTTATGCCGCGGTCCTCATGTTCCTAATACCAAATATCTTCAAAATGTAAAACTTCAAAAAGTAGCGGGTGCTTATCTTGGAGGAGATTCAAAAAATGAAATGCTTACAAGAATTTACGGGACTGCATTTGCCACAAAAGATTCCCTTGCTAAATACCTTAAAATGCTTGAAGAAGCACTAAAAAGAGATCATAGAAAACTTGGACGTGAGCTTGAGCTTTGGATGTTTGATGAAGATGTGGCTCCAGGTATGCCTATTTGGCTGCCTCGTGGTGCAATGTTAAGAGCAAATCTTGAAAAACTTTTATTTTCTGCTCATATAAGAAGAAATTATGAGCCTGTAAGAGGACCTGAGCTTCTTAGAAGTTATATGTGGAAAATTTCAGGGCATTATTATAACTATAAAGAAAATATGTATTTTACGGAAATTGAAAGGGATGAAGAAGGTAAAGAAGCGGAAGAATACGGAATTAAACCTATGAACTGCTTAGCTCATGTTAAAATTTTTGGACACAAAACAAGAAGTTATAAAGAGCTGCCTCTTAGATTTTTTGAATTCGGAACAGTACATAGACACGAAAAAAGCGGTGTTTTACACGGACTTCTTAGAGTTAGGGAATTTACGCAAGATGATGCCCATATCTTTTGTACTCCAAATCAAATAGAAGAAGAAGTTATAAAGGTGCTTGATTTTGTTGATACTATTATGCAAAAATTTGGCTTTAATTATGAAATGGAAATTTCAACTAGACCTGAAAAATCAATAGGTGAAGATGAAATTTGGGAAAAAGCTACTGAGTCACTTAAAAGAGCTCTTGATAATTTAGGTAGAAGTTATGGAGTTGATGAAGGTGGAGGAGCATTTTATGGTCCTAAAATCGATATAAAAATTACAGATGCCATTGGTAGAAAATGGCAATGCGGAACTATCCAAGTAGATTTTAACTTGCCTGAGAGATTTGATGTAAGTTATGTTGATGAAGAAAACGAAAGAAAAAGACCAGTAATGCTTCATAGGGCAATTATTGGTAGTTTTGAAAGATTTATAGCAATTCTTACAGAACATTATGCAGGGGAATTTCCTACATTTATAGCACCTATCAAAGCTATTTTTGTTCCTATTGCTGAAAGCCATATCGAATATGCAAAAGAAATTCAAAAAGAACTGCTTGAAGAGGATATAAAAACAGAAATTCTTGCAAGTAACGATTCACTTAATAAAAGAATCAGAAATGCAGAAAAACAAAGAGTGGGCTATGTTGTTGTAATTGGTGATGAAGAGGTTGAAAATAGCTTAGTTGCAATTCGTGACAGAAAAAAAAGAGAACAATACAAAATGAAAAAAGGAGAATTTATAGAAATGATTAAAAAACTTAGCGAGGTAAAACTATGAGTAAAGATAAAACTATGATAAACGAAGATGTTGTAAATTTCACAGATAGAGTAAGACTTGTTGACGGTGAAGGTGAGCCAAAAGTTGTTGATTCAAGTAAAGCACTTGAAATGGCTTATAATAAGGGGCTTGATTTAGTGCTTGTGGCACCAAATTCTAATCCTCCTGTTGCAAAAGTGATGGATTATGGAAAATATAAATATGAACAGGAAAAAAAGAAAAAAGAGGCTAAGAAAAAACAGGTAAAAATAGAAGTAAAAGAGATTAAATTTACATCAAAAATACAAGACAATGATATAAATTATAAAGTAAAACATGCAAGAGATTTTCTTGAAAAAGGAAAACATGTAAAACTTAGAGTTTTCTTAAGAGGTAGAGAACTTGCTACGCCTGAAAAGGGCTTCGAAGTAATTAACAGAGTTTGGGATATGCTAAAAGATGTCGCAGAAAAACAAAATGAACCAAAATTAGAGGGAAACTATATTAATATGTTAGTAACTCCTCTTAAAAAGAAAAAGAAAAGTTAATATAAAATATTTACTTGATTTCTTCCCTTTGTTTTTGAAAGATATAAAGCCTGATCTAAAATTTTTAAATCATCAGTTGTTATGTTGTCTTTTGTTTCTTTAACACCAAAACTTGCGGTTATTTTAATTCCTTTAAAATTATAAGATTCAATTTTTTTTCTTATTTTTTCTGCAATTTTTACTGCTTTATTTCTGTCAACATTTTTAAGTAAGATTATAAATTCTTCTCCTCCCCATCTGACAATTACATCATTCTTTCTAACAAGGACTTTTATGAGTTTAATTAATTCTTTTAAAATATAATCTCCCATTTCATGACCATACGTATCATTGATAAGTTTAAAATGATCAATATCAATCATTATTAAAGAATTAGTGCTTTTTGGTAATTTTTTTATTTTTTCAAAGAAATATCTTCTATTATAAGCATCAGTTAGTGGATCTTTATATGCATAATTTTCTAATAATTTTTTGAATTTGTAAATAATTAATATTGTAATAAGGGTCACTAAAAGCAAAAAAATACTTATTTGAATTATTTTAATATTTTCTCCATATTTATCTATAAGATTTTGTATAAAAACTAATATATCTTGTATTTTTAAGTAATAATTATTCCACCCCAAAAGTCAAGACAAATTTCAAAATTAATTAATTCCATAAAGATTAAACTGCCTTTTTCAGTGTTTTATCACTAAAATCAATTTTTTGATGT
>JALUWM010000022.1 GCA_027019465.1 Campylobacterales bacterium | reverse complement strand
TATAAAAAGAGATGAAAGAATAGATGAACTTTCTAATTATCTTGTAAAAGAACTTTGGGATAAAGAGTTTATTGATTATGATGTAAGAGATGGTAAAATAAAAAATATTATTTTTAATTCAATTAAAGGCTTTTTAAATAGAGAAAAAGAGGCAAGAGATGAAGTATTTAGAAAAATAGAAAATTATAAAAGGCCTTTAGTTCCGGGAAGTGAAGAATTTAATTTAGTATTTGAAAGGCTTTATGAACAAGAACTGAGAAAAAGAGGTTTAATATGAAAGTTAGTATTTTACTTGAAAATGGGATGTTTCTTGAAGCTAAGGGATTTGGTGCTAATAAAACGGAAGTTGGTGAAATAGTTTTTAATACTTCAATGACCGGTTATCAAGAAATTATTACAGACCCAAGTTATGCGGGACAGTTTGTTGTATTTACAATGCCGGAGATTGGGAATGTAGGAGTAAACAAAGATGATATGGAAAGCAAAAAAGCTTGGCTTAAAGGTGTGATAGTTAGAGAATATGTTGAAGATTTTTCAAATTTTAGAGGAGAAAAATCTTTAGGAGAATTTTTAAAACAAGAGAATATTTTAGGAATTTGCGATATTGATACTAGATTTTTAACAAAAGTTATAAGAAAAGAGGGTGCTATGATGATGATAGCATCAACTGAAATTCACGATAAAGAAAAATTATCTGAAATTTTAAAAAATTCTCCTAGAATTGAAGAAGTGGATTATATTAAAGAAGTATCCACAAAAGAAGCCTATATTCATCAAAATGCCTCTTGGGATGATGAAAAACTTACATATAAAGAAAAGAACACCTCTAAAAAAATAGCCGTTTTAGATTTTGGAGTAAAAAGAAATATTTTAAATGAATTAACCGAAGCTGGAATGGAGTGTCTGGTTTTACCATTTGATACAAAAGCAGAAGATATTATAAAAATGTATAAAAACGGAGAAATAGGGGGAGTTTTTTTAAGTAATGGACCAGGAGACCCGTTGATTTTAAAAGATGTTCACAAAAAAATAAAAAAATTATTAAATGAGAAAATTCCTATGTTTGGGATTTGTCTAGGACATCAGCTTTTAAGTATTTCTCACGGATTTGATACATTTAAATTAAGATTTGGTCATCATGGGGGAAATCATCCTGTTAAGAATGAGTTAGAGAGAAAACCTGTTGTGGAAATCACAGCTCAAAATCATAATTACAATGTTCCAGACGAGATAGAAAAAATAGCTAAAATTACACACAAAAATCTTTTTGACGGGACTATTGAAGGGATTAAATATAAAAATGAGCCTGTATTTTCTGTTCAACATCACCCAGAAGCATCTCCTGGACCACACGATAGCAAATATATTTTTAAAGAATTTTTTGAAATAGTAAGATGAAATTTGAATTAATCCAAAAAATAGCCATTTTTATTTTCGGTCTTTTTTTGGTTTTTAGTGCTATTGTCTTATTAGTTGGAGAGTATATTAATAATACTCTTTTAGCTATTGTCGTTTTTGTAGGACTTTTGTATGGGGTTTATTATTTATTTCTTAAAACTTTTATTGATGAATAATTTATAATTTTTCCCCTTCTTCTAAAATTTTATTAAATACTTTTAATGTCATTTTTACATCTTCTAATGCATCATGATAATTTGCTTTTTGATTTCCTAAAAAAAAGGCTACCGCTTCTTCAAGTTTAGGTTGCTTTTTTTTATCTAATACAACTATATCCCATGCATAAAACATAGTATCAAAAATAGGCACTTTTATTATATGAGGAAATTCTTTAATTCTTTCAAGCTCTCTTTTTAAAACACCAAAATCAAAAAATACATTATGCCCTACAATCATATCAACTTCATCAAAAAGACTTAAAATATACTCTTTTTTTTCTTCAAAAGTTGGTTTATTTTCAACATCTGATTGTTTTATTTTATGAACCTGGTATGCTTCTTCATTTATTTTTGCTTTTGGATTTATAAATTCATAAATCTCTTTTGTCTCTTTAGTATCCATATCCTGAATTACAAAAGCATATGAAACAATATATCCATAAATATCGGTAGTTTCTGTATCAAACACACCAACTTTTTTTATTTTGGCTTCATTTGGAGTATTTTTTAAATCATTAATAAAAAATTTTAAAAATTCTTTACTTGAAAAAACTTTTTGTCTTTTTACAGGTTTTTGCCTTTTCATAAAACCTTTTTTTTCAAGCATACAAGAGATTATATAATCTTCGTAATTTCTAAAAACAATATTTTCTTTTACATCTTCATTTAGACATTTCATTAAATATGTTTTATCTTTTTTCAGTTCGTTAAAAGCCTCTTTTTTAGTTTTTTTATTAAATACAGTTGCTTTTCTTAAAGCTTCTATTTTTTGAGGAAGATTCAAAACAGACCTTTTTTGCAAAATTATATCAAAACAATAAGTTATAATTTCAAAAAAGAAGTTTTATGAAATTAGAAGAAAAAATAAAATCGGATATTGCAAAAAACAGGGAAAGAATAAAAGAATTAGGTCCCGGTATTATTACAGGAGGAGCCGGGGATGACCCGGCTGGAATTGTGACTTATACAATGGTTGGAATTACCACTGGGTTGTCTCAGTTATGGCTTTTGTTGCTTTCAACTCCAATGATGATTGCTGTTCAAAATATGGCGGCGTCCATATCTATAGTCACAGGGAAAAGTCTTCCCGAAATTACAAAAGCATATTATTCTAAAACATTAACTGTTTTTATGGTAACTATTTTAGCTATTGCAAATATTTTGACAATAGGGGCTGATTTATACGGAGTTTCAACAATATTTCATATTATAAGCGGATATAAAACTATATATTTTTTAATTCCCATAACCGCACTTATAGGATATCTGGTGACTTTTGGGAGATATAAACTTGTTAAAAAAATTTTGATAACATTAACGGCTTTTCTAGGGATTTATATTATAAATGTTTTTATGGCAAAACCGAATTTGATAGAAGTTTTTAAAAATACTTTTATACCTCATATAAATTGGGATATGGCATGGATTATGGCGGCTCTTGGAATGCTTGGAACAACAATTTCCCCGTATCTTCTTTTTTGGCAGGCTTCAGAAGAAAAAGAAGAAAAAAAATCGGTAACCCAAGCAAAAGAGGTTAATTTTGATACGATTGTTGGAATGATTTATTCAAACCTTTTAGCTTACTGTATGATAATAACAGGAGCTGTTACTCTTTATGGTGTACATATTTCAAATGTAGATGTTCAAACTCTTGCACTCACACTAAAGCCTGCAGCAGGAGAATATGCTTTTATGTTTTTTTCTCTAGGTATTATTGTCTCAGGTTTCTTGGCCATTCCGGTTCTTGCTGGCTCAACCGCTTATGCTATAGCGGATACTTTTGGATGGAGAGAAGGAATGGATGAAAAAGTAAGTGATGCAAAAGGATTTTATATTGTTTTTTTAGCTTCTTTATTGTTTGGGGATTTGATAGGAATTTTGCCAAATTTAAATGCGATAGATGCTCTTTATTATTCGCAGGTGCTAGATGGTATATTAATTCCGATATTAATTGTAATTCTTTTTTTTATATCAAATAATGAAAAAATTATGGGAGAATATACTGCGGGTAAATTTAATAATATTTTTGCTCTGTTTGCGTTTTTGGTTACTTTAATTTTGACATTAATAATGTTTTATCAATTAATTAAATAAATTTATTAGTAACTTATAAATAGTCTCTGATATGTTTACTTTTTTGGTTATAATTACATATAAAAAAGGGTATCTATGCCAAAAAGAGAAGATATTAAGACCATTTTGCTTATAGGCTCA
>JALUWM010000021.1 GCA_027019465.1 Campylobacterales bacterium | reverse complement strand
AAAACAATAGAAGGATTTAAAGCAATTTTGGAAGGTAAAGTTGATGATTTACCTGAAAATGCATTTTATATGGTAGGGGATCTTGACGAAGCAATGGAAAAAGCCAAAAAAATGCAAAATAAATAAAGGCTGAAAAATGACTATTGATATAGTAACACCTCTTGGAAGAATTTTCAAAGGTGAAATCAAAGAAGCTACTTTTCCTGGTATTGAAGGTGAATTTGGTGTCCTTGAAGGACACGCACCTTTAATGACTAATTTAAAACCAGGTGTTATCAGTATAAAAAAAGAGAATGGAAAAGAAGAAATGGTAGCTGTGAATTGGGGTTATATAGAAGTTACTCCTGAAAAAGTTAATGTTTTGGCAGAAGGTGCTGTTCCTATTCAAGGAAGTGATGAAAATGAAATAACAAATGCTATTGAAAAAGCAAAAGAATTACTAAAACAAGCAACTGACAGTGATATACTTGTCGCTTCAGTTTCAGCAAAGATAGAAAGTGCTGCCAGAAATATCTAAAATTTTGGCCAATCCTATAAATATTATTGTTTTAGGATGGCTTGGTTTTTATCTTTTTTTTGTTTTTTTGGTATTTTTTTATAAGTTTTTTCAGCTTTCTTCATGGATAAAAAAAGAAGAAGAAGCTTTTCAAACTATGCTTATGAGTAATGTTTTTCCTGTTTCTTCATCATTGAAATCATGTATTGAAAAGGCAGTAGATATTAATCAATATTCTTTTGATGCCTGTATTCAGGCAGCTTCGAAAAAATCTACAAAAGGTATTACTTTTTTAAGTATTGTAGCATCAACTGCACCTTTTATAGGACTTTTTGGGACAGTTGTAGGAATTTTAAATGCATTTCAGGGAATGCAAAGTGTAAGTACCATTAATATGATAGCCCCGGCAATAGCAGATGCTTTAATTGCAACGGCGGTGGGGATTATTGTGGCAGTTCCGGCATATAGTTTTCATCAAATCCTTTCAAAGAAAGTAGAAGATTTAATTTCTACCCTAAAAATTGAGAGGGATATGTATCTTAGCAAATGAAAAAACCTGAACTTAATATTACCCCTTTTGTTGATATTATGCTGGTTTTACTTGCTATTTTGATGGTTAGTGTCAGTGTAAGCACATATCAGGAAAAAAGTGTTAATCTCCCCCAGGGGAGTAAAAGCACTCCTGCTACTAAAAAAGCAACTATAACTATTGTGATTAAAAAAAATGGAAAAGTTTTTGTAAATGATGAAGAGTATAAAATAAAAGATTTTTTAGAAAATTTTAATTTAAAATATGGTAATTTTAATAAAAATTCGTTGGTTTATATAGCTGCGGATAAAGACATAAAATATGCTCTTTTTATGAAAATTTACGCTGCAGTAGTAAAAACCGGATTTAGACAAATAGGACTTCTTACTAAATGAGATTATTTATTTCATTTATTTTAGCTTTTTTTTCATATGCTTTAATTATATATTTTTTATACTTTTTATTCCCAAAGCCTATAAAACAAAAGCAAGTTTTAATACATACGGCAATTGTTGTAAAAGATTTTTCTTTACAAAACCATATAAAAAAGAAAGCTATTGTAAAAACTCCTATTAAACAAATTTCCCAACCAAAATCGGTTAAAAAAATTATCCGAAAAACCAAAGCTAAAAGCTCTATAACACAAAGTGGAAGTGTAGGATTTAATGATATTTTTAAAAATGTGAAAACAAATGTTCCAACTACGCCTGTTCACTTAAAAAAACAGCTTGTAATGAGCAGGTTTAAAGGGAATAATATTTTAAAAAATTTATCAAAACTTAAAGCAATAAATGTAAATATTTCTTATGAAACACAAAAAAGTTCTTCTAATATTAAAAAAAATGATGTTAATAAACTTATTAATAAAATAGGGCAAATCTGGTATCAGATTTCAAATATTCCTGGAGAATATGCAATAATTAAAATTATTGTAAATAATTCTCAAATTAATGCTATAATTTTAGACAGTAATTTAAATCAAAGCGAACAACAAATGCTTATAAATCAAATAAAACTGATAAAATTTGATAAAAATATAGAATTAACAGTAAAATTTCAAACAAAGGTTAACAAATGAAAAGATTTTTTTTGGGTTTAATTTTATTTTTTGGATTTTTGTATTCAAAAGAAATTGTAATTACAAAATATTTGCAAAACAAACCTAAAATTATAGTTAATTTTCAAGGTCCAACCCAAGTTAAAAAACTATTGAAAATGGATTTTACAGTACTTGATCATTTTAAGGTTTTGTATAATGATACAAATAAAAGTGATTTAAAAAATGTTATGGTTTTTGATTTTTCTTATTCTTCAGCAAATAAAAAACTTACAGTAAAATATGTAAAAAATTTAAATGTCATTGATATAAAATCTTATAAATCAAATACTTTTGCATATTTTCCTTTTTTGATTCATCATGCTGTTTATGATATTAATGAATTTTTCCACATGCCAAGTGCAAAATTTCTTATAAGAAAAGTTATTTACTCTCTTTTAATAGCGCCAAAAGAAGCAAATATATATTTAAGTGACTATACTCTTTCTTATAAAAAACTTCTTATAAGCGGGGGGCTTAATATCTTTCCTAAATGGGCTAATGTAGCTCAAACTGTTATATATTTTACGAAAATGGAAAATCTTCCTGTTTTATATAAATTTAATATTTATACAGGTAAAATGACAAAAATTTTATCAACGCAAGGTATGCTTGCAGTATCAGATGTGAAAAATGGTCAAATTTTATTAACATTAGCTCCAAAAGGTCTTCCTGATGTTTATTTGTATAAAAATCATAAATTAATACAAATTACAAAATATCCCGGGATTAATGTAGATGGTAAGTTTTGGGGAAAAGATAGTATAGCTTTTATATCAGATAGATTTGGACCTCCATATGTGTTCTCTAAAAATTTAAAAACAGGGGTTGTTTCAAAAGTATTGTATCAAGGTAAAAATCAAGTGGGACTTGATACATATAATGATAAAATGGTTATTTCAACAAGAGAAAGCTCCAATGCTTTTGGAAATAATACATTTAATTTGTTTTTAGTAAATAAAAACAACGAAACTTTAAAAAGACTTACATTTGGAGGTCAAAATATGAATCCTAATTTTTCAGTGGACGGAACTTCTATTATGTTTATAAAAAGAGAGCATTTTTTTAGTAAAATTGGTATAATACGTTTAAATGAAAATAAAATTTTTTATTATAATTTACCAAAAATATTACAATCATTTGATTGGTAAATAAAAAAAAGGAGTCATAAAATGAATAAAAAATTAATTTTTGGAGCTATAGGAGCTTTGTTGCTCATTACAGGATGTTCAAAACAGCCTAATTTAACAAATGCTGCTAATGTAAATAGTGGTGCAACTACTACTCCAACGGTAGAAGGGAATGCAACTGTAAATACTCAAAATGCTGAAGTTCAAACAGAAAATATTCAGCCTATGAATGAAAATATAAATAATATAACCAATAATCAAAAGTTTGCAAAAAAAGTTTCTAGTATAGTTGTTTATTTTGATTTTGATAAATATAATATTAAAAAATCTCAGTGGCCAAAAGTTGAAGAATTAGCAAAAATTCTTAAATCAAATAATAAAAACTATACCATAAGAATAGAAGGTAATTGTGATGAGTGGGGAACAGAAGAGTATAATTACGCTTTAGGGCTTAGAAGAGCAAACAGTGTTAAGAACGCTTTAATAAAACTTGGAGTTGATCCTAAAAAACTTACTCTTATAAGCTATGGTAAATTAAATCCTGTTTGTACTGCTCATGCAAAATGGTGCTGGAGAAAAAATAGAAGAGATAATTTTACATATCTTCCATAATTACCTCTATTTTAGATACAATTTCTTAAAAAAAGGAATTGTATGAAAAAAGCTCTTTTTTTTCTTCCATTAATTTTATTGGCATC
>JALUWM010000020.1 GCA_027019465.1 Campylobacterales bacterium | reverse complement strand
ATACTCTTCCTCATAAAAATGTTTAAATCGTTTGTGAAACCAGTAATATTCTTCAGGATATTCTTTTACAACTTCTTCGATAACTTTTGATTGTCTATTTACTGACTCTTGAATGTCGTCTGTATAAAAAACATCTTTTATAACAATTTCCCATTTCTTTTTTTTAGGTAAAGCAAAAGTCATTGCTATAGGGATTTTAAATTTTTTAGATAAAAGAGCCGCACTTGGAGTTTGAAGAACTTTTTTTCCAAAAAATGTTGTTTCAATCCCTTCATTGGAAGAAGTGTTTTGATCAACTAAAATACCTATGTTTTCACCTCTTTTAATAGCTAAAATAAGCTTTTTTAAAGCTCCTGTTTTTTCAATCATTTCTACATTAAATCTTTTTCTGCTTTGTATTATCTCTTTATTTAGTTTTTTATTGTCTATTTTTCTGTATACGACATTTATTTTGGAATATCTGCTGCCAAAACCAATAGGCATTATTTCCCAGTTTCCAAAATGGGCTGTTGCAAAAATAACAGGATAACTTAGTTTGTCAAAACCTTTAAATTCTACTTTTTTAAGTAATTCTTTTTGAGAAAGTTTTTTATTTTCAATAAATTCAACTAAATTTCTTGCAAAATTTTTATATACTTTTTTTGCTATATGTTTTTTTTCTTGTTTTGATTTTTCAGGAAAAGCAAGGTTTAAATTGGTAAATATATCTTTTTTCCTTTTTGTATCAAGTAAATAACCGCTATTTCCTAGTACATTAATTAAAGGTTTTTTGGGTAAAATTTCAACGCTTTTTTCTACAAATTTAAATCCGTAATAAAAAAAATCGTTAAAATTCATCTATTTTCTTTAAAATGTTTTTAATTTCTATTTTATCCATTACCATAAGCCCTTTTTTTATCTCTTTTTGGACTTCTATGCTTTTTGAAAATTTGTTTTCTATAATTTTATTGTTAAAAGTGCATCCGTAAAGAATTATATTGTTTATATTGTTGGCCCATGCTATGAAACTTGGTCCCGTATCGTTACCAATTAAAAGGTCGGCTTTTGAAATAAGTGCTTTTAAATCATTCAAATTTAAATTTATTATTTGTATATTTTTGGTGTTTTGTTGTATTTTTAAGGCTTCTTTTTTTTCATTTTCATTTGCATATGGAATTATAACATTTTCATTTTTTAGGGAGTTAGCAAGTTCTATCCATTTGTTTATAGAAAGTTTTTTGCATTCCCAGCTTCCGCCTATAATAAAAACAATGTTTTTTTGGGATTTGCTTAAAATTTTAAAATCTTTCTCTTTATAAAAAAGTAGTTTCGGATGTTTTTTTAAATCGGCTTCAATTCCGAAAAGTTCTAGATATCTTTCTATTGCGTAAAATTTTTCGGATTTTATTTTTTTATTATAAAATAGTGAGGCTATTTTTTCTCTTGGATTTTTATATCCTATTAAGTTTTCAGTTGCAAGTTTGGCAAAAAATGCTGATTTAAAAAGTCCTTGAAGATCATAAACTTTATCATAATACATTTCTTTAAAATGTATAAATTCTTTAAAAAAAAGTATTCTTTCTTTTTTAGCAGCTCTAAGTTTTACTGGAATTATTTTATTGATATAAGGGTTTTTTTCTAAAATTCCTTTAAAGCTGTCATCTACTATAAAATCAATTTTTTCTTTAAAAAAAGGCAATACAACCAATGAATGTATAATATCACCCATTGAACTTAATTTTATAACTGCGTTCATTAATTTACTCTCATTTCATCAACAATATATTTTGCCCCGTTTTTAAGAGCTAATTTATTTAAGTTTTTTGAATATTCTTCCAAATCTAAGCTTAGTATATCAAAAATATTTTCTTTTTTTATCTCATTTTGTCTAAATAAAAAAGATGCTTTTTTATCTTTTAAGAATTTAGCATTATAAAATTGATGCTCTCCTGCTGCGTAAGGATAGGGAATATAAATTGTAGGTAAATTATTTGCTACAAGTTCAAATAAAGTGCTAGCCCCGGCTCTTGAAATTGCTAAATCAGCTTTTTTTATTTTTTCTATTAAATTTTTATCAAAATCAAAAAAATCTGCATCAATATAATTTTTTTCATAAAATTCTTTTACTTTTTTATAATCTTTTTTACCGCATTGATGAATGATTTTTATTTCTCTTTTTTGAAGATCAGAGGCTAAATTTAAAGCCAAATTATTTATAAAACTTGCTCCCTGGCTACCTCCTAAAAAAATGATAGTTTTAACTCTTTTTCTAATTCTGCCTTTAAAAAAAATATCTTCTATTGGATAAGGGTCATTATAAAAAAATGTATTAAAAAATCTTTTGCTAAAAGGTTTTAAAAGTCTGTTAAGAGAGCCTATATGAGCGTTTTGTTCGTGAATGAAAAGCTCTTTTTTGCCGAGAATTGCAGCAAATGAAGCAGGAGCGGCACTGAATCCTCCTACACTGAATACTTTATTTATATTATGTTTTTTTAGAATTTTTTTAGCTTCAAAAGAGAGTTTTATAATATTGCTTAAAGAGGCTATTTTGTTTAATCCTTTTTTATTTACAACTCCTTTTGAATCTAAAAAATATTTTTCACTAAATCCATCATCTTTCATAAACCACTCTTTATCCTGTCCTGAGGTTGAACCTATGAAAATTGGTTTTATCCCTCTTTTATTAAGTTCATCTTTTATAGCTTTTGCCACTCTTAAATGTCCGCCTGTCCCTCCGCCTGTTATTGCAATGTTGGGTGTTGAGTTTTTAGTTTTGAGTTTATGCACTTTTTGCCTTTTATAATTTTGCTTTTTTGCTAATCATTAAAACCATTCCAATTCCAATAGATAAAGCAAGAAGTGAACTTCCCCCGTAACTTAAAAATGGAACAGTTAATCCTTTTAGAGGAATTACGGATGTAACACCAAGCCCGTTTAATAAAAATTGAATAGCTATCATAGAACCTATACCAAAGGCAAAGAGCTGATATTCTTTTTTTTCACTTCTAAAAGAGATTTTAAATATTCTATAAATTAAAATAGTCATCAATATAATAACTAAAGAAATTCCTATAATTCCACTCTCTTCTGCAATACCTGCTAATACAAAATCGGTATTAACATCACTTAAAAATCCAAGTTTAAAAATACCGTTTCCTATACCTGTGCCAAAAATTCCTCCGTGATATATAGCATTTAGGGATTCTTTTACCTGGCCTGAATTTGCAAGTGCACTGTAAATATCCGGATTTGGGAAATAAATTTCATTTACTCTGTCTATCCAGTTTTTGATTCTTTCTAGTCTGTAAGGTTTCGCTAAAACAGCCCCTATAACTATAAAAAGTCCGAAAATACTCAAAACACCAAATGTTTGAGCTCTTCCACCTGCGACCATAAGAGTTAAAATAAAAATCAAAAACATTACTACAACTTGTCCTAAATCAGATTGAAAAGCTACAATTAAAAACCAAAACATACTAAAAAAGATAAAATAATAACTAATTTGTATCAGCTCTTCTTTTAAGGTTTTGTCTCCTATTTTTCTTGTAAATGAAAATGAAATAAAGAATATAAAGCCTATTTTAAAAAATTCAACGGGAGCTAATTTTAAAATCCCAAAATTTATCCATCTTCTTGCACCATTAATTGTAGGAGCTAGGAAATGTGGTAAAAATGGCATTGTAAAAAGTAATAAGCCAGATATGATAAAAATTCCCCATCCAATTTTATTAAACCATTTATCAGGGTTTAGTTTTGCTAGAAATATCATTATTCCAAAACCAACAAGAGAAATACCCACATATCTTATTACAAAATGAAATTGTGAAAGATTATCTCTCATTTCCAAAAAAACCGGTAAAGAGTATGAAAAAACAGCACCTATAATCATTAAAATAGTTACAATAATAAATATTAAAATATCAACTTTTTGCAAATTGCGCCTTTATCGAGTATAATTAAGTTTATAAAATTTTATCATAAATT
>JALUWM010000019.1 GCA_027019465.1 Campylobacterales bacterium | reverse complement strand
ATTAAAGGCTTACCACAAAAATATTTTATATTTTTTCTAGGAATTCTTTTGCTTCCTCCACGTGCTGGAATTATACAAAGGTTCATTTAAGATATTCCTTAATTTTTTCTATTACAAAATCTTGTTCTTTTTCACTTAAACTAGGATAAATAGGTAAAGAAAAGCTTTCTAAATAATATTTATCCATTACAGGACACTCTTTTTTTGAATAAGTGTATCCTAATTTTTTATAATAAGGTTGTGAGGGAATAGGAATATAATGGTATTGTAGGAAAATTCCTTCTTTTCTTAGGTTATTAAAAAACTCAGCTTTCTCATCTAAATTTTTAAAAGGATATCTAACTACAAAAAGATGATAGCTTGAATTTTCGTTATATTCATAAAGCGGCTCTAAATTTAGCTTTTCGTGATATCTTTTTGCAATTTCGTGGCGTCTTTTTTGAAAATAATCAAGCTTTTTAAGCTGACTTAGCCCCATAGCACACGCAACATCAGGAAGCCTGTAATTAAATCCAAGTTCAATCATTTGATATTCCCAGGGATACATTTTTTCATCTTTATACATTCCGTGATTTCTAAGGATTAATAGTTTTTCATAAAATTCTTTATTATTTGTAGCTATCGCCCCGCCTTCAAATGTTGTAATATGTTTTACAGGATGAAAAGAGTAAGTGGCAATATCGCAAACTCCATTATCTTTTCCTATAAAATGGGCATTATCAAAAAGAATTTTTATATTGTATTTCTCTTTTAGATATTTTACTTTTGTTTCATCAACTTGTAGTCCTGAAAAACTTACTGAATAAAGGGCTTTTATTTTCTCTTTTTTTAATTTGTCTTCAACTAAATTTAAATCAATAAGCCCGTTTTTTTCTATATCTACAAATACAGGCTTAGCATTTGCATAGAGAATGGAATTTGATGTTGAAAGAAAAGAATTTGGAGTAGTTATTACTAAATCATCTTTTTTAAGTAAAATAAGACTTGCTAAATGAAGCGCGGCTGTGCCGTTACTAACAGTTACAACATATTTGAAATTAAGTTTTTTTGCTAAGGCTTCTTCAAATTCTTTAACTTTTGGTCCTGTTGTTAAATAATCACTTTGCAAAGCTTCTATAACAGAATTTATATCATTTTCATCAATGCTTTGTTTTCCATAAGGTATACTGAATTTTTTCATTTTTCAATATCTTTAATGAATTCTTTTGCTTTCTCTTTAAACTCTTCACAACTTAGCCACCAGTCATTAGTTCCTGATGAATATTCAAACCCTTCTCTTTCTACACCTTTTTCTCCAAGTTCATTTATAGTATAATCGGCTTCAAATCCGAAATTAATAGTAGGTTTTATTACAAAATGGTCTTCAAATTCTATTATAGAATCATCTCTTGTTATCATTACTTCGTGTAGTTTTTCGCCTGGTCTTATGCCTATAATTTTTATATCACGCTCCGGTGCTAAACATTTTGCCAAATCAACCATTTTCATAGAAGGAAGCTTTGGAATAAATATTTCTCCGCCTTTCATTCTTTCAAAATTTTTTAATACAAATCTGACTCCCTCTTCAAGGGTAATTAAAAATCTTGTCATTTCAGGGTGAGTAATCGGAAGCTCTTTTGCCCCGTTTTTAATTAGATTTACAAAAAACGGCACAACACTGCCACGAGAGCCTATTACATTTCCGTATCTTACAACTGCAAATCTTGTTTTTCTTTTGCCTACCATATTGTTTGCCGCTACAAATAATTTATCACTTGCAAGCTTTGTGGCTCCGTAAAGATTAATTGGGGCTGCTGCTTTGTCTGTTGATAGGGCAATTACTTTTTCTGCTTCTACTTCAAGGGCTGCGTCTATTACATTTTGTGCCCCGTTGATGTTTGTTTTTATACACTCCATTGGATTATATTCGGCTACGGGGACGTGTTTTAGAGCTGCTGCGTGAATTACGATATCTACATCTTCCATTGCACGAATTAATCTCTCTTTATCTCTTACATCTCCTATAAAATAACGCATTCTTTTATCATTAAATGTTTGCTTCATTTCAAACTGTTTAAATTCATCTCTACTGTAAATTATTATTTTATTTGGGTTATATTCTTTAAGAATTATTTCGGTATATTTTTTACCAAAACTTCCTGTCCCACCTGTTATTAAAATATTTTTACCACTAAACATTAAATACCTTTTTTATTTTTAAGCAAAAATTATTCCTTATTGTATAATTTTTTAAATTCATCGCAAGTTTGAAGTAATTGTTGTTTTTTACCTATACATACTATTTTACCATTTTTAAATACCAGTATTTCATTGGTATTTTCTATCGTAGTTAGTCTATGGGCTACAATAAAGACTAATTTATTAGTTAAATTATTAATGGTTTGCATAATAATTGCTTCACTTTTGTTGTCAAGTGCACTGGTAGCTTCATCAAGGATTAAGATATCAGGATTATTGTATAACGCTCTTGCTATTGCAATTCTTTGTTTTTGTCCACCGCTTAGGTTGCTTCCGTTTTCTTGAAGTATAGTATAAATTCCATTTTCTTGGGATTTAACAAAATTAAATAAATTTGCTTCTTTTAATGCTTTTTTTATGTTTTTTTCGTTGATTTCTTTGCCATAAGCAATATTTGCTGCAATTGTATCATTGAAAATATGAATATTTTGAGGTATATAGGCTATTTTTTCTCTAAGGTTTTTAATATTATATTCTTTTATATTTTTATTGTTTATTAAAATGCTGCCTTCACTAACATCATAAAATCTTTCTATTAAACTTACAAAAGAGCTTTTTCCTCCTCCGCTGTCTCCTACAAGTCCTATGATTTTGGGTTTTGTAGTTTTGAAATTTATGTTTTTTAAAGCATAATTTTCTCCGTATTTTAATGAAACATTTTTAAATTCTATTTCTTTAATTTCATTTATGTGTTTATTGCCATTTTTTACATTTGCTTCGATTCCGAAAATTTCTTTTAGCCTTTCATTTGCAGCTATGGCATCTTGCATTTTTGAATAAGTTGATGAAATTCTTCTAATAGGGTCTGTTAGCATAAATAAAGCAGTCATAAATGAAAAAAACGCACCAACACTCATTTCGCCGTCGATTACTTCTTTTCCACCTATAACAATAACAACTGCAGCAATTATTGCACTTAAAGTTTCAAGCAATGGAATTAATAGAGCCTGCGTTCTTACTGTCTTTAGATTTATTTTTAAATATTTTAAATTGTGCTTTTTAAAATTGTTTATTTCAATCTCTTTTGCATTATATGCTTTTATTGTTTCTATATTTTTAAAAATTTCACTTAGATGTTTATTTAGTTTTACTGTCTGTATTTGGGCTTGTTTTGATAAGGTTTTTAATTTTTTTGAAATAATATTAACAGGATAAATGATGAAAGGTAAAATCACCATTGCAAAAAAAGCCAATTTTGGATTTTGATATATTACAACCACAAGTAAAAAAACGGCCATTAAAATATCTCTGATTAAAGTTGCGAATTGACTTGCTATGGCGCTTTGAATTCTATTGATATCGTTGATTATTCTGCTTACAAGTTCTCCGCTGTGTGTTTTTTTAAAAAAATCCAAATCAAGATTTAATATATGCAAAAGAAATTTGTCTCTGATTTGGCGGACAATATCTTCTCCTATGTAGCTTATATAATATTGTTGTAAAACAGCACCGATTCCTTTGAAAAAATAGGCTAAAATTATTACAAGAGGTAAAATATAGAGCATTGTTTCGTTTTTTTGTATAAATATTTTGTCTAATACCGGTTTTACAAGATATGCTGTTGCTGCGGTGGAGATTGAAACTAAAAGCATTCCTATGAAAGCTAAAAGAAATTTTGTTTTATAATGTTTATAATACGGAAAATACTCTTTTAAAAATTTGAACATTAATATCCTTTAAAGTATGTGCAGTAATATATATAACTTAACTTTCGCACCTAAATCCAAGCAAATTTGCCGTAGTGCTTCGTAACGTTGCTATTATAACATCCAAATCCTCATTTCTCTTGACAATTGCATCGATTTTGGCAATTTTTTCCATAATTT
>JALUWM010000018.1 GCA_027019465.1 Campylobacterales bacterium | reverse complement strand
TAAACACCAAAATTTGTAAAAGCTGTTCTTCTGTATGTTCCATATACCTCATAACCTTTACCTAAAAGTAACTCTGCCAAGTAAGGGGCATCCTGTCCTGTTATTCCTGTTATTATTGCTTTTTTCATTATAATTGACCTTCCTATTTAATTTTAATTTTAACTATCACTATAGCATCTTCTTATTATATTTCCTAGACGGTTTGAAAGTTTTATCCAATCATGCTCATCAATCCAATCTCTCTGAATTTCACTTTTGATATGTAATAATTCCTCATCATTCATTAACTTGCTTATACTATAAGCCAAAGCCTCAACACTACTATCTTTACTAAAATGAACAATGTCTTCAACATCTCTAAAAATATTAATAGGAGTACAAAGTATTGGTTTATAGGTAGAAATAGCATAGCGAACTGCTGCACTTGAAGATTCTTGAGTTTGCTTATACGGCATCACCAAGAGATTTGCTGTGTCAAGATATGCAAATGACTCATCATCACTTAAAAATTCATTTATCATCGTTATATTATTTTGAAGATTTAGTTTTTTTATGGTCTCTTGACATATATGTAAATATTCATCTGAAATAGGATTTGGATAAATAGCATTGACAAGCAATAGATGCAAATCATTATTTTTTTTATTTACTATTGCAAAGGCTTCTATAAGTTCTTTAATTCCCTTGTGTGGAAGTAAAAACCCATAAGAAGCTATAACTCTTTTTCCATTTAAGCCCAACTCTTTTTTAATGTTTTTTCGTTTCACTTCTCTTTTTGTTACACCGTGCGGAAATAATGATATATTATCTATTAAATCAAAAGATTTTAAAATATTTAAATCAATGATATTATGCACAAGTAGTCTCTCTATAGTTGACAGTGTTTTTGAAATCCATCCTAAAGAAGCTTTAAAATTCTCTTTGTCAACATCTGCTACAGCATGGAATGTAATAAAGATTTTTACATTAAGTGTTTGTAACTTAATAATAAGTTCTTCCAGAGCATAAAGGTTAAAAAAACCAAAATTGAATTGAATAACTAAAGTCTCAATTTGCTCTTCCTTGACAGATTGATATAAATAATCTAAATTTAGCTCTCCTGCATCTTTCCAAACTCTTTTAACATTTTTTTCTTCATTTATATCAAAAAGTTCCTCTTTTTGTGCATAGTTTGCAAATATTGTTATCTCAAAACTGTCTTTAGATAAATTATCTATTAAAAATTTTGAATAGGTTGCGATACCACATTTAGTATTCCATGTACTAACCCATCCTAATTTTACTTTTTTATTCTGAAATATAGGTTTGCTTTCTACATCTTCTGCAGCTTGTAGCATACGAGTTGCACAGTGTTCCCATTTGTGATGAGATAGTATATTTTCTTTTGCTTTAACAGTTTTTTTCTGTATCTCTTCTTGCGGTAAATTAACTATTGTTTGCATCAAGTTAGATAGATGTTCCCATTTAGGATTTACCCAATAAGAGTTAAAAAGCCCCATGTGTGTCTTTGCTCTATCAAAATCATAATCAATTAGCCAAGCAGTTCCGTCACTACAAAAATCAGTTTGACCACCATAACCGGTTGTAATTACCGGTAAATTAAAAAGCATCGCTTCAGCCATAGGTAAGCCAAACCCTTCACCTCGGCTTGGAGCTACCAAACAATTACATTGCTTATACAAACTTACAATGGAAGCATCATCTAAATCTTCATTTATCAATTCAATTTCGGGGCAATTGTTATCTAACTCTTGATAATTTTTTATCTGATCTTCAACATCATTATGTGGGTTTGGGAAAGTTTTTATAATTAAACAAATATCATCATTCTTTTTAAAAGTTGAACAATAAGCTTTAAGTAACACATCAACACCTTTTCGAGGGAAGCAGGAAGAAATATGTAAAAATTTAAATGATTTTTTTGTTTTTAATTTTACTTTTTTTGGTGCTACATATAAAAGATGATCTACTCCATCACCAACAACAGGAGCAGGTATAGAAAGGCCATTGTCATACATTGCTTTTTGAACATATTTTGATGTTACGGGTAGAGCATCTAAATTTTGATTAAACTCATCAACATATTCTTGTGGAAAGGCAGACTCTTCCCAACCATAAGAGTTTGTTATATTTACCAAACCTTTTGTATCATATACCCTTGGTGGATATAAATTTCGTAATACAATATTGGCAGTATTAGCTTTTTTGCCTTTTTGGTACATCTCGTTAAAGAGGAAATTTTTCTGTAAAAAATCTCTATTAGGCTCAAAATCTCCAGAACCTTCTGTAGAAAAAAGTGCTACTTGCTTTGGTTTTTTTTCATCCAACGCTTTTGCCATTTCACGATTTAAAAGTGCCAAGCTATATGTACTGTCAAATGGACCTTCTAGTTGAATTTCTGTGTGCTTTATGGAAAAAATTTGATTTAAAGAGGTTAAATCTATTTTAGTTAATCCTAATTCATTTAAAAAATTTGCTAGTTCATATTTGATATTATCATATTGAAATTTTAAAAGGTTGTCTCTTTGTGTCTTTATAATTTCTCTTCTCAAAGCACGATTGTTAGCTAATAAAGATAAAAACCCTGCTATATACTCAAGATTTTTCTCTTTAAAAAGAATTCCACCACCACCTAATGTGTTTTTAATATTACTACTATCATAAGCTATAACAGGCACATCAAAAATCATTGCCTCTATTAATGGTACACCAAATCCTTCATGCTCACTCAAACAGACAAAGGCATCAGCTAAATGATAATAAGCATAGAGATCTTCGTAGGATACTTTACCTGTTAAAACAACTTCATTTTCAAGCGAATATGAAGCTATAAGTTCTCTAATCTCTTGTTCATAACCATCACCAGATGTTCCGCCAACAAGATAAAGCTTCGCTGGCATTTTATATAACTCTAAAAATATTTTAAACATTTTAATAAGTTCTATTTGACCTTTATTTTCAGCAACTCTTCCTACAAATAAAATATTAAATAGTTTAGCATTTTCATCAAAAAGTCTATAATTCCATTTATTGTTTATAATCTTGTCATAATCTATCAAAAGAGGAATAACTTTCGATTTTTCTCTATTAAATCCAACACCTAAAAGCTCATCAACATTCAATTGTGAGTCACCAATTGCTCCAATAGATAACTTTTTAAACATTTTAAGCTGATTTCTACCTTTTAATGAGTAATAGTGAAAAGGACTCTTTTTAGGAAAAAATTTAGATGGGGTTATATTATGATAAATTAAAACAATTTTTTCTTTAAGTGATAAAATCCAATCATCTAAATCATGCCCCATAGAATGATGTAAAAGTAATATATTATTTTCATCACTTTTTAATTTAGAAAAATGAAGAATTTCATTTTCTAATTCTGGTGCAACATGTTCACAATAGATATTAGACTCAAAACCAAGATCATTTAATATTTTTTTTGTATAGAATAAACTGTTTGTGACAGCATCTCCAAATGCACTTCCTGAATGGAATTGATGTATAGCTAGCTTTTTCATAATTTATATCCTATTACTGCATAATCCTGCTCTTTAGTCATCGAATAGATAATATTATTTAATTCATCAAAATCATCATTATCAAAATATTTTACTTCTTTCATTAAATTTTGTCTTTTTATTTCAACTTTTGAAAAACCTATAGTTTTTAACATAAATTCCGATGATTGAGGAACTAATGGGTTTAAATGCGTAGGATCCATATAAAAATTACAAGCTCCAACCACAATATTTTCAGGGTTTGGTGTCTCAAATATCACCATACCTTCTTTTTTGAGTACTCTATATGATTCCTTATACATTTGCATCAATATTCCAAAAGGAAGATGCTCTATGATATGAAAACCAGTTATGACAGATAGCGACTCATCTTCAAGTGATTTTAAGTACTCTATGACATCATATTCTTCAGCAGATAAACCTAACTCTTGTGACTTAGCCACCATTATACGGTTTAAGTCTATTCCTCTTGCTTCGTAACTGTTTTCACCAAGTAGTTCTATCCATTCTCCTCTACCACACCCTACATCAAGTGCTTTTATATCTTCTTTTTTAAATGGTAATTCTTCTATATATGGCAAATAGACTTCAACTCTTTGTTTTATATCTTCTCTTGTACCTCTAAATTTGTCTTCAAACTCTACATAAAAGGTGTCAAATTGATGTTTTTCTTCATCTGTAATGCTTAGTAACTCTTCTTGATTAA
>JALUWM010000017.1 GCA_027019465.1 Campylobacterales bacterium | reverse complement strand
TCTTTCAAGCTTTAATTCAAAATTTTCTTTTAAAAGTTTTTCATTCATTTTCATAATTTGAACATACTCATTAACATCCAAAACAACTTTAATATCATTATCTATTTGCATAATCCATAAAGGATTTTTTAAATCTCCTTCAATTACTTCTAAATCTTTACATTTTACTATTGTTTTAGAATTTAATTTTTTTGCTGTTTCAACCAAACCATAAGTCCTTTCTGTGCGTGAAGTCTGTTTTCTGCCTCTTGAAAAATTACCTCAGCAAATTTTTCAAATACTTCTTCACTTACTTCATATCCCCTGTAAGCCGGAAGACAGTGCATAAAAATTGCATCATTTTTAGCCACCTTCATTAAATCATTATTTACTTCATAACCTTTAAAATCTTTTAATCTTTTTTCTTTTTGCTGTTCTTGACCCATACTAATCCAGGTATCAGTTACAACCACATCAACATTTTCTACCGCAAGTTTAGGATCATTAAAAATTTCTATTTTAGAACCGCTTTTTTTAGCTTCATTTAGAGCAATTTCTTTTATTTTTTCATCAACTCCATACCCTTTTGGAGTTGCAATTTTGAGATTAAATCCAAGTTTAGCTGCTAAAATCATCCACGAATGCGTCATATTATTTCCATCCCCAACATATGCCGCTGTGGTATTAGAAGGGTTTTCAAAATCAAACTTTTTAAATTCTATCATTGTTAATAAATCTGCTAAAAGCTGTACCGGATGACAGAGGTCTGTAAGCCCGTTTATTACAGAAACTTTTGAATACTCGGCAAATTCCTCAATTCTATCGTGTCCAAATGTTCTAATCATAATCAAATCAACCATTGATGAAATTACTCTTGCCGTGTCTTTAAGAGGCTCTCCACGTCCAAGTTGAATATCACGGCTGCTTAAAAAAAGCCCGTTTCCACCTAACTGATTAATACCGGCTTCAAATGAAACCCTTGTTCTGGTTGAATTTTTTTCAAAAATCATTGCAAGTTGATTATGTTTTAGATAAGGCTTAAAAATTTCTACTTTTGTCTCTTTTTTAATCTCTTTTGCCAAATCAATTATCTCTTTTATTTCCTCTTTACTAAAATCAACAAGCCATAAAAAATGTCTCAATTTTTATCCTTTAAAGTTTATTAAGGTATAATTTTATCAAAAAAAGGAGATTTTGTTGAAATTTTCTGAAATAGCCTCTTTACCAAGTAAATTTGGAGAATTTAAAATCCAGTCATTTGAAAAAAACGGTAAAGAACATTTAGTAATATTTACAAAAAACATTCCTGAAATTCCAATAGTTAGAATTCATAGCGAATGTTTAACGGGAGATGCATTAGGTAGCCTTAAGTGTGATTGCGGCGAACAACTTGAATATGCTCTTAAACTCATAACTGAAAAAGGCGGCATGGTAATTTATCTAAGACAAGAAGGCAGAGGAATTGGCTTATTTAACAAAGTAAATGCTTATGCCCTTCAAGATAAAGGGCTTGATACGGTAGAAGCAAATCATCAACTTGGATTTGAAGCAGACCTTAGGGATTTTTCCATAGTTGAAGAAATTTTAAATCATTTTGGAAAAAATAAAATAAAACTTTTAACCAATAATCCAAAAAAACAGTTTTCACTTAAAAATATAGAAGTAGTTGAGAGAATCCCTATAAAAATAAAACCAAATCCTTACAATGAAAATTATCTTAAAACAAAAAAAGAGAAAATGGGGCATCTTTTATGAAAGAAAAATTTGAGAAATTTGCAAATGAGCTTTTGAAATGGAATAAAACACATAAATTTACAAACTACACAACAAAAGAAGAAGTTTTTGAGCAAATTAAAGATAGTCTATATCCTATTGAAAAAATAAAAAATAAAAAAAGTGCACTTGATATAGGAACAGGAGCAGGATTTCCGGGATTTATTTTAGCTGTTGCAATGCCTAATACCAAATGGTATTTGGTTGAACCTTTAAAAAAGAGATACTCGTTTTTAAATTATATAAAAATTATTCTGAGTTTAAAAAATGTAACTATTATTCCAAAAAGAATAGAAAATTCAGGTCTAAATCAGGTAGAACTTATAACCACAAGAGCCGTTATGCCAACAAAAAAGATAATTGAACTTTCAACCCCTTTTTTACAAAAAAATGGTACAATACTTTTATATAAAGGCTCAAATGCCCTAAATGAAATAGAAGATTTAAAAGCTTCTATTATAAACAGAGGTAATAGAAATTATGTTTTTATAAAGGATATAAATGGGTAAATTAATATTTTTTTTATTGATAGGTGCTGCAGTTTATTTTATGTTTTTCAAAAAAAACAAAGTTGTAAATAAACCTAAAAATGAACAAAAAGATGAAAATACAGATTTAATTATGTGCGATAAATGTAAAACATTTGTTCCTGAAAATGAAATAAAAAAAATAAATGGAAAAAACATATGTAAGGAATGTTATGATAATTCTTGAACCTCCGTTTAGCAAAGAAAAATTTACAAAAGTCGAAACGATTGAAAATATAAAAAGCTCACCTTCAAATTCCACTTTGATTTTTGATTACTGTAATTCTTCACTTGAAGTATATAATTTTTGTAAAATTAATAATATTTCATACGGAGTAAATATAATTTCTGTAAAAGAGCTTATTTTTATATCAAATTTAAATGCTAAATACGCTTTTTGTGACACAATTGAAAAAGCAAAAAAATTGCAAAAAATTGCAAATGAATATTTATTGGATACAAAAATCATTTTATTAATTTCAAATTTTGACGATATAGAAAATATAGCAAATTTTGGAATAGACGGAATAAAATTAAGGAGAATAAATGAAAAAGCCTAAAGTTACACCTATAAATAAAGAAACCTTTTTAAAAGAAGAAGATTTTATTGTTTCAAAAACAGATCTTAAAAGCAGGATCTTATATGGAAACAAAATTTTTATTGATATAAGCGGTTACAGCGAAGAAGAGCTTCTAGGAGCTCCTCACAATATTTTAAGGCACCCGGATATGCCAAGATGCGCTTTTAAATCTCTTTATGACCACATTCAAAACGGAAAAGAGTGGTTTGGATATGTTAAGAATCTAAAAAAAGACGGCGGATTTTACTGGGTATTTGCCAATATTTCACCAACACTTGATGTAAACAAAAATATAATCAATTATTACTCTGTAAGAAGAAAACCAAGAGAAGGATTCAAAGAAATTATAGAACCCCTTTACCAAAAATTAAAATCACTTGAACAAAGTGGAGGTATGGACGCCTCTTTAAATGCAGTTAATGAACTTTTGAGTAAAAAAGGAATGAGTTTTAATGAACTTATGATAAAAATACAAAAAGGAATAATCAATGAACTATAAAATACTAACGGCTATTGGAATACTTATTTTATCGGCTATTATAAGTGTAATGGGATTTGTTGGAGGTGACCTAATAACTGGGATTTTAGGAATTTTAACTCTTCTTGGTTCAATTGTATTTTTAATTCCCGCCAAAGAAGAAAAATCAAATTTAATTAAAAAAATCCAAGAAGTCATTATAAATGCATCACAAGGTGATTTTTCAAAAAGAATTACAAGAATTAAAAAAGATGACCCGCTTTATAATATGGCATGGGCTACAAATGACATTTTAGACCAGCTTGAAGCATTCCAAAGAGATATTGCAGAATCTATAAATGCCGCTAAAAACGGAATTGATTACAGGGATATAGCACTTGAAGGATATAAAGGTCAATTTAGAACTACAGTGAGTGTTATTAATGAAGCAGTCAAATCAATATCAGTAGCTCTACAAGAACAAGCAAGAAGTGAACTTTTTATAACTCTAAATGAAATGGGAGGAGGAATCAAGACACAACTAAACGATATTAAAAACTCATTTGATGTGAAACTTAGACCATTTATGATTAAAATTGATGAACTTTCAACCCATATTTATGAAGGAGCAGATGAAGCTTCTAGCAAAATAGAAAATCTTGCAAATGTTTTAACAGATTTAATTGATTTTATAGCCCAAACAAATGAAGCAATCAATATGCTTTATAACCGAACTGAAGAGATTGGAAAAATAGTTGAACTTATTACAGATATAGCAGACCAAACAAACCTACTTGCGCTAAATGCAGCTATTGAAGCGGCAAGAGCAGGAGAACATGGAAGAGGTTTTGCCGTTGTTGCTGATGAAGTTAGAAAACTTGCTGAAAGAACTCAAAAAGCAACAAGCGAAATTTCTATTACAATAAAGACACTTCAACAAGAAACAAGCGATATTCAATCTCATTCAGAAAAAATAACATCTATGGCTGTTACTTCAAAAGACGATGTTGAAAATGTTTCAGAAATGGTAGTAGGATTTAGAGACAAATCATTTGAAAACAAAAGGAATGTTGATTTAGCTTTAACCAGAATGTTTATGGATTTGGCCAGACTTTCACATTTAGTTTATAAATTAAATGCTATTGAAGCAGTAGTTGAAGAAAAAGAAATTCCAAAAACAGATAATAACAGCTGTGAATTTGGTCAATGGATTTCAAATACAGACACGGTTAAAAAACTAAGCTGTTATCCTGAATATCAAGAAATTAAAAATAAAATTCATAAAACAATACATCAAATAACAAATCAAATATTAGAATGCACAACAACAAAAACATGTATAAAAAATAAAGAAAATATTATTAAAGAATTTAGTGAAGTAGATAACAATTCAACTCTTCTTACTCAAAAACTTAATTCTTTATTTGATAAATATTATCAAAAGCCATGTCAATAAAAAAATTTAATTTTTTCTTAATCCTTCTTCTTTTGCCTTTTATTACAATAAGTCTTTTTTTAGTAAATGAAATTTCCCATACACTCTTTCTTAAAGAAACCGTTTACATAATAATTGGAATTATTATTTTTATAGCTGTATATTTTATACCTCTAAGAAAATTATTGTGGCTTATTCCAATCATTTATTGGATAAATATAGGGCTGTTATTTTGGGTAGATATTGCAGGAATTAGAATCTTAGGTGCTAAAAGATGGCTCAAAATTCCTTTTACACATATGACAATCCAACCTTCAACATTTATGAATACAAGCCTTCTTTTGATGCTTGGATTTTTAATATATAAAAACCCTCCTAAACCTTTTTATAATTTTAAAGAATTTACAAAACTTACCCTTTTTATAGTAATTCCTTTTTTATTAATAGCAAAAGAACCGGATTTAGGAACCGCTCTTATACTTTTAATTATCGGATTTGGAATTTTATTTTTAGTAGGAGTTAGTAAAAAAATATGGTTTTTTTTATTAACTTTTGGAATTCTTTTTACTCCTGTTTACTATAAATATTTTATGAAAAATTATCAAAAACAAAGAATTGAAAGTTTTTTAAATAAACCTAGCTATCATGTAAAACAGTCTTTAATTGCAATAGGAAGCGGAGGTTTTACAGGACAAAATAAAACAGATGCCACTCAAACACAGCTTAAATTCCTACCCATTGCAAGCAGTGATTTTATTTTTGCCTATTTTGCAGAAAGATTTGGATTTATCGGTGTGGCTATCCTTTTGTTTTTATATTTTTTACTTATTTTTTATCTATTTTATAAATCACAAAAATTAAAAAATGATTATTTTGCTAAAGTTTTATATGCGGGTGTAGGTCTTATGATATTTGTTTATTCTTATATAAATATTTCAATGACAATGAATTTAGGACCTGTTGTAGGTGTACCTTTACCTTTAATAAGCCACGGAGGGACCAGTTTTATAAATTTTATGATTTTATTTGCTATTTTAGAAAATCTAATAGCAAGAAAAGAATGTATAAATACTTATGGGGTAAAATAATCATTCTTACATTTTCAATTTTCAATTGGTATAACCTCAACCTCCACAGCTTTAAATCTGGCTGTTTTAACCTTATGGTCAGCCGCATCTCCAAATAAAAAATTAATTTTATTTTTTGCAAAATGAAATGTAGTAAAAAGAGTAAATGGTCTTATACTATTTGTATATTTAACTTTTAATTTTTCACTCTGGCCATATTCACTTTTTAATTTTATATATTCTCCCAGATTTTTATGAATCTCATTTATTAAAATAATATCATCACTATATCTTTTATTTAGTTTTTCGCTAATTTTACTTTGAGCCGCATTATTATACTGAGCTAAAACTCTTCCTGTATTTAAATACCATCTTTTTTTACCCTCAAGTAAATCTCTAATTTCTCCCCTTAAATGATATTTATGAAAATGAAAATGTCCTCTTCCATCAGGTGTTGAAAATTTTTCTAAATGAAGAATTGGAGAATCTATCCCGCTTTTTCTAATTGGCCATTGGAGGGGGTTTTTTTCTAAAATTTTATAAGTAGCCCCACTAAATCTAGAAACTTCTTTTTTACACTCTTCAAAAACTTCTTCAGTACAATTAAATTTAAATTCCCCGTTAATTCTATTCTCAATAGCCTGAATTACTTCCCAGTCATCTGGTAAATTACTATTGATTAAAGGCTTGCTTAAATGAAGTCTTCTCTCAGCATTTACATAAACACCTGTTTTTTCATAAGCACTTTTAACACCAAAAACAATATCAGCTCTTTTTGTTATCTCATTTTCCATAACTTCCATAACCATTAAAAATTCAAGTTTCTTAAAAGATTTATGAATTTTATTTTGATTTGGATGAATATGAAGAATATCTTCTCCCATATTTAAAATTGCTTTTATTTTTCCTTTTAAAATATTTTCGATAACTTCAGGCGTCATAAGTCCTATATCTTTTTCATCAGGTCTTATATAATCAGGCAAATAATAAGGCAAACACCCAACATCACAAGCCCCTTGGACATTATTTTGACCTCTAAGCGGCAAAACTCCTGCTCCTTTAGAAAAATGCCCTCCAAGCATCGCAAGGTTACTTATTGCATTAACAGCTTCTGTGCCGTCAATATGCTCGGTAACTCCAAGCCCCCAAGCAAAAATAGTTTTATTTTTAATAAGTTTAACAATCTCTTCTATTTGATTTTTAATATGCTCAAATCCGGGAAGTTTTAAGAAAAAATCTTTATGAGAATGATGAGATAAAATATTTTCTTTATATTCATCAAATTTTGCACATCTGTTTTTTATAAATTCTTCATTAACATAGCCTCTTTCAATAAACTCTCTAGCTAAGGCATTTAAAAATAGTAAATTACTTTCAAGTGGTAAAATCACTTTCACATCTGCAAATTTCATTAAAGGAATTTCCCTCACATCAATTACAATTAATTTAGCTCCTCTTTTTTTGGCTTTTATAATCCTGCTTGCCACCATAGGATGAGCTTCTGTTGTATTACTTCCGATTACAAAAATAGTATCAGCATTAAAGATTTCATCAAACCCGACACTGCTAGCCCCTTCTCCTATACTCATTTTAAGCCCGCTTAAACTTGGAGAATGACAAACCCTAGCACAATTATCCACATTTGGAGTTTTTAGAGTTTTTCTTGCAAATCTTTGAAAAAGCCAAGCACTCTCAATATTACTCCTAGCCCCGCCTATTGCAGCAATAGATTTTGAACCGTAATTTTTCAAGATATCTTTTATTTTCCAAGCTGCTAAATCAACAGCCAGGCTAAAAGGGGCTTCATAAAAATTTTCATCATATTCAAATAAAGAAGCAATCCTAACTTGAAGTTCAAAAGGCAAATTATTGGCATTTTTTTCAATAAAATCAAAACTTACTAAATGTTTATTTATTCTACTATTTAAAAATTCATATCCGTATCTTCCTTTAATACAAAGCTCTCCACCGCTTGAAATTCCATTTTTAACAGGTTTTATTTTCTGAACTTTATTATTTTCAATTTCTGCGTCAATCTCACACCCAACCCCGCAATATGTGCAAACACTAATCATTTTTAGCCTTTAATAATTTATTTTTCATAATCGGTAAATGTATTCTTAAAATATTTTCAACAATCATCAAATCAACCCCTTCATAATCATGAACAATATAATTTCTCGTATAATAAGCTCCCTCTTTTTCTTCTTCTAAATTTAATTTTTTAATAGTTTCATTATCTATTTTATTTAAAGTCTCCCCTATTTGAGCAAGTCCCATAAAAATAGCCATTTGTCCTTCAAAATCTTCTAAGGCATTTACGATTCCATTATGTCTTTTTATTATCTTTTCAATATTATCTATCATCTCTAAAATAAAATCAATTTTTTCATACATTTATTAAATCTTTATTCATATATTTTTTAGCTGTTTTACTCATAGCATTTTTAGCAATTAAATCTATTTTAATTCCTAATTCTTTTTCTAAAAATGATTTTATATGTTCAACTTCTATTATAGCTTTAAATCCAGGGAATTTATCTAAAAAAACATCATTTACATAATAAATTATATCAATGTCATTATATTTTTCGTCTCTTGCAAATGAACCGACAACTCCTTCAATTACAAATCCTTTTTTTAAAAGTTCTTTTTTTAAACTTTTTAATTTTTCTCTTTGCATTAAATTCTCCATTTGTAATTTATTCTACTATATCTGATTTAGCATATTTTTTCAATATTTTACGCTTTAAATTATCAGGCATTAGAGTACAAAGTTTAATTAAGTAATAAAATTTTAAAGGAAAAGGATTAAAAAATTTGCCTTTTTTTATAATTTTAGCAATTCTTAAAGTTGCATCATCTAAATCCATCAAAAACGGCATATAAAATTTATGATTTTTTGTCATATCTGTTTTTATAAATCCAGGCATTATAAGCACTACATCAATTCCTGCAAAATATAGACTCTCGGCATAAGAATTAAGAGCCCTTTTAGATGCACTGTAAGCAAGTGATGTAGGAGCTCCAAAAAGAGACGCAAGTGAAGATATAAAAACGAGTTTTGAATCTTTAAAATTAATATGCTCTAAAAGTGCGTGAATAGAAAGTAAATTTACATCAATTACCTTCTTAAAGGCACTTAGCGGCGGAAAATCACTTGAATGAGGTGTTGATATCCCGGCATTTAAAATAATTAAATCAAATTTTATATCTGATAATTTTTTACTGAGTTCACTCACCTCATCTAAATTACTCAAATCACAGACAAAATATTCATCACAAATTTTTTTAAGTTTTTCTTCATCTCTTGCAATTCCATAAACTTCAAACCCCTGATGTTTATAATATTTCGCTAAACTTTCTCCAATTCCCCTACTAGCCCCTGTAATTAAAATTTTCAAATCAATCCTTTTTTGATAAGATTTTACCAAAAAGGAATTAAATGATTTACATAATTTCAAAACTTTTTACTTATATTTTCCTGCCTCCCGGGATTTTTATTGTTATTTTTATTTTAGCAGGCTTTTTTGCCAAAAAATTTAAATGGCTTTTTTTTCTAAGTGCTTTACTTTTGTATCTTTTATCAAATAAATTTATTGCCAATATGCTTTTATTACCACTTGAAAATATTCATTATAAAGATAATATTTCTCCAAAAGCCGTTGTTGTTTTAGGAGGCGGCACAAATCCAAGAGATATCCTAAAAGCCTCTCCCGATGCGTTTAAAAGAGAAGTTTATGGACTGCTTCTAGCAAAAAAATATAATCTTCCATTTATTTTCACAGGAGGCGGCACAAAAATAAACGAAGCTAAAAATATAAAAAAAGATGTTAATTTAATTACAAAAACCTGCGGATGTAAAATAAAAACTTATTATGAAAACAAATCTCTTGATACATATGAAAATGCAAAATATACAGCAAGACTTTTTAAAAAACTTCATATAAAAAAAGAAATTTTCCTAGTAACAAGTGCTTATCATATGAAAAGAAGTATAGCTTTATTTAAGTATTTTAAATTTAAAATCATCCCAAAACCTGTAGGATTTTTTTATAATCCAATTTACAGTTTTTGGGATGTTTTTCCAATGGAAAAAAATTTAAATAAAAGCTACAAAGCCATTCACGAATATTTTGGTTTATTTAGTTTAAAATTAAGAGGGATTATATAATTAAAATAATCCCCAAAAACAAAACGGAAGTTACTAAAACCAAAAAAGATACTTTACTGGGATATAAATTAAAAAGAGCTGAAAGATTAACATTAGAAATAGCAAGGGGGGTCGTAATTTCCAGTAAAATAGGATAAAAATATTTTTTATCCACTCCTAAAAATGTCAAAACTATAAATCCGACAACTGTAAAAACTATAAACTTATTAATAATTGTTACAAAAATCAAAGGTTTATCTTCCATTTTTACTCTAATATCGGCAATATAAACTCCAAAAATCAAAAGCTGTGTCACAATAGAAGCAAAAGCCCCCATTTGCAAAATTTTCATAATATCCCTATTAAAATGAATACCTTTTAAATTAAGTATTAAAGCCAAAATCCCAAACCACATAACAGGAATTTTGAGTATTTTTTTAAATGCCTCCCTAAAAGAATATTCTCCCTTAGCAAAAAAAAATATCCCAAATGAATAAATAAAAAATATATTGGCAAGATTAATTAAAGTTGCAACCATTGCCCCAAAATCCCCCCAGAAAAAGTAACTAACAGGAATGCCAAGATTACCGGTATTTCCAATTAAAGGAGTAAGAGTTGCAATAATTCTATCTTTTTTATCTTTTAAGATTAAAGAAAAAGTAAAAGTAAAAATTAATGCAATAAATACAATTAATAAATAATAAACAGGGGCTAAAATAAGATTTTTATTAATAGGCATAAGCATAATACCCCAAAGGGTAAGGAAAGGCTGGAGATAATAAGTTGAAAGAATTACAAGAGTTTTGCCGTCTATTTTAAATTGTTTTTTGGCTAAAAAGCCTAAAACAATAAAAATATATATCCCTATTACACCTGTCATTTAGAAATAAATTTAATAATCTCTTCTTTTATTTCATCTTTATTGATAATATTTTCATTAGTAATCTCTTTATTAAAAAGCTCTAATATTACTTCAGGCGCTTTTTCTTTTAAATGCCCTTCTATATAGGCTATTGCATCTTTATCAGAAATTGCATTTTTTTCTTCTTCCAGGGCTATTTCTCTATTTACATCTTCTCCACTCAAAGCTTCATAAATACTAGGAGCAAATTTTGTCCATTCAGCTGTTGAATAAACTACTGTTTTATTATTTCCTATTTTGCCCTTCTCTTTTAAATATTCATAAGTCTTTACAGCTGTTGCGGTGTGAGTATCCATTAGATAATATTCATTTTCGACATATCTTTTGATAATTTCTTTACACTCCCCATCCGTTGCAAAATCTGCTGTAAAATCTTCCCTAAGTTTTTTAAGTTCATCTTGAGTTAACTCAAAATATCCTTCATTTTCAAGTGAGTTCATAAGTTCAACAGTTCTAGCTTCTGCGAATTTATCAAATAAAACTCTTTCAACATTACTTGATTTTAAAATATCCATAGCAGGCGAGATTGTTTTTATTAAATTTTTATCTCTTAAATCATATCTTCCATAAGTAATTAATTCATATAAAACATTGTTTTTATTTGATGCAATAACTATTTTTTCAATAGGAAGCCCCATTTTTTTAGCATAATAAGCCCCAAGTGCATTACCAAAATTACCACTTGGAATAATTACATCTATTTTATCGCCAAGTTCTATTTCATAATTTTCAAGCAGTTTTATATAACTCCAGAAATGATAAACTATCTGAAAAATAATTCTTCCAAAATTAACACTGTTAGCAGCTGAGAGTTTAATATTGTTTTCTTTTAGAGTCTTTTTAAATTCTTCATCTTTTAAAAGAGCTTTTAAAGCCGTCTGTGCATCATCAAAATCACCCAAAATCCCTAAAACTTTTTCATTAGCTGCGTCAGTTGTAACCATTTGAAGTTTTTGAACTTCACTTGTTCCTTTATGCGGATAAATGCAAACCACTTTTATATTATCTCTGTTTTCAAATGTTTTAAGTGTTGCTGGTCCTGTATCTCCGCTTGTTGCAGCTAAAATCAAATAATTTTCATTTTTTTCTTTTGCAAGACTTGATAAAATAATTCCAAAAGGCTGAAGCGCCATATCTTTAAATGCCCTTGTAGGACCATGCCAAAGTTCGGCTACACTGAAATTTTTAAGTCTAACCAAAGGAACGACATCATCACTGTCAAAATTTTTAAGATAAAGATATAAAGCTTTTTCTATTAAATCATCATCCAAATCAACTTTAAATTTTTTTAATACAGTTCTTGCTATGTGTCTATAAGTTTTTTCGCCAAATTCATCTACAAATCTTAAAATATATTTTTCATCAATTTTTGGAAATTTTTCCGGAACAAAAAGCCCTCCGTTTGGAGCTGCCGGATTTAAAATAACTTCACTAAAGCTCTTTTTTTCTTCAGTTCCACGAGTTCCTATGAATTTCATTTTACACCTTTTTTTATGCAATTATACAATAATAAATTAGTAATATTTATATCTTATTTGTTCTTAGAGAATGTAAATAAAGAATATATCTGAGTGTTACTTTTTTAAGATAATTTTTACCCTCGTCATATCTTAAATTTTTTAAAAGATAATAATATACTTCTTTTGGTTTCATTGAATTTATAATAGGCAATGCTTTTTTTATACTGTAATCTCCCCTACTTCTTTTACAAATTGTTCTGCCTTTATAATCTTTTGATGTTGAATTAAAAGCACACGCAACATTTCCCACTCCCGTGTTATATGCGGCAATAGTGCAGTAAAGTCTGCTAGCCGGGTTTTTAATTCCTCTAAAATATCCATAAAAAATTCTTTTTAAATATGCACTTCCTATTAAAATATTGTTATGTGAATTGTATAAATAATCAGGTGAGAGAAGTTTTGGCTTTTTATAAAGCATTTCATACGCATCCTTTCCGGCTGTAGCGGGGACTATTTGCATAAGACCAAATGCCGGAATATAACTTCTGGCAAGCGGATTATATGAGCTTTCCGTTTGAATAATTGCATAAATTAAACTAGGGGTTAAACCAAACTCATTTGCCCTTTTAAATACATCTGTTTTATATCTTTTTGCTTTTATCAAAATCCAATCAGGAGGTAAAATAATAGTCAATTTATAGACTTTTTCATTTTTGATTTTTGAAGGCATTATTTTTATAGGTTTTTGTAAAGATTTATCCACAAAATTTTTAACCTTCTCTTTTGTAATATGATTTTTAAATAAGATATCTCCTACTATCGGTTCATTTGAAGGATTTGAGAATACAATTTGATTTTTATATTTAGTATCAAGCTTTTTTATGACTTTTGATAAAACTGGATTTTTATTTACAGCATTTTTGGTATTTTCTGTAGCTAAATTTTTAAGAGCTTTTCTTATTACTTCTTTTGCTTCGTTATTGTTTTTTGAAATCACACTAACAGTAATAATACCTTTTTCATAATCAACTTTTTTTCTGACTTTTTTATTTTTTGAATATTCTACAAATATTTTTTTGGTAGTAAGTTCAGGATTTTTCCAATAATTAGAAAGTTCTTTTTTATACTGATTAAAACCTTTGTTTAAATTTTCTTTATATTCTTTAAATGCTTTTTGCAAAGAGAGTTTATAATCATTAAATTCTTTTAACTGAGCTTTTTTATAATCACTGAAACTCTGAGCATTCAAAAAAATAAAAATCAAAAAAAAGAAAAGCTTTTTCATAAATTATTTAAATTCTTTATTAATTTCAGAATCTAACTCTTCTTGTGCTTTTTTGGCTTTAAATTCCTGCCATAAAGCCTTGTCATTATGAAGCGTTGTTTTTGCAGCCTGTTTTACAGCATCTTTAATACTTCCGTTTATTCCGGCTAATACAAACATAGTTCCTTTCGGAGATATCCAGGTTTTTAAAAGTTTTGAATTTCTTAAAGTTTGATAAGATAACTGTTTTGAAACACTTGTAGCAACCCTTTCTGCTGTTTGTGCATTTCCCGTACCTGTTGAAGACATATAGGATTTAAACATATTCTTAACTTTCAAACTGATTTGTCTTGATATTTCATCTCTTGCCGCAGCCATTGCTTCTTGTCTTTGAAAGCTTATACCAAGAGGGGTTTTTTGAGCACTTGCAACTGCAAAAATTCCACCTTTCATATCCGCTCCGCCGTTACATACCCAAACCGGTGCACTTGCTCCGTCCATTTGACAAGTAGGTGCTTTTGGAATAACAGATTTATTTGAACTTCCACATCCCGTAAAAATCATTGTAGCTATAATTGCAGATGAAAACAATATCTTTTTCATAATAATCCTTTAAATATTTTTGTAATTATAACTAAAATTTTAAGCTATAATTTCATAAAAAAGGATTAAATTGACTATCTTTCATATTCATAGCGATTACTCACTTTTACATTCATCTTTAAAAATAAAAGATTTAATCCCGGAGGCAAAAAAAAGAGGTTTTGATATTTTAGGAATCAGTGAACTTAACAATATGTTCAGCACTATTGAGTTTTATGAAACCTGCCGCAAAAACGACATCAAACCAATTATTGCCACCGATATTTTAATAAAAAGAGATGAAAATTATTCAAGAGTTGTTTTAATTGCAATGAATAAAAAAGGATATGACAATTTAATGTATTTAAGCTCTATTTCTTATTTATACAATATGGAGGGGGCAACTCCCGTGGTTCCTTATGAAGAAATAGTAAAAAATCAAGAAGGTGTGGCAGTAATTTTATCTATGCTTGAGAGCGAAATAGGCAAAGAGCTTAATATTTTAGATGAAAAAAACGCTTATTCTCTAAAAGGAGAAAAAAAAGCAAATGAAATTGCCAGACTTTACAAAAATGATTTTAAAAATTTATATTTAGAACTTAGAAAAGAGAGTTTTGAAGAAGATTTTTTGATTGATTATTTTTATGAATTTGCAAAAAAAAACGAAATTAAACCATTAGCCTCTGCAAATATTTTTTATTTAAATAAAACCGATTTTTATTATAAAGACGCACTTGAATGTATAGAAAGCAACAAACAATACGACGATACCCATAGAAATATTAATTTAGGGGAATTTTATTTAAAAACAAAAGAAGAATATTTAAAAGCATTTGAAAATTTTCCTGATGCTATTGAAAATAACAAAAATTTATTTAAAAACATTAATCTTGAAATATCTCTTGGAAATCCAACACCTCCTACTTTTAAATTCACAAAAGAATATGCAAAAAAAGAGGGACTTAATATTGAAAATGATGTGGAATATTTTGAATATAAGTGCCGTGAAGGTCTTGAAAAAAGATTAAAAAATGTGCCAATTCAAAGGCACGAAGAATATAAAAAAAGACTTGAATATGAAATAAATATAATTAAACAGATGAAATTCCCTGGTTATATGCTAATTGTATGGGATTTTATCAACTACGCAAAAGACCCAAGCCGCCATCTAAGGCCAACAGGCTTTAAAATTCCGGTGGGTCCCGGGCGTGGAAGTGCTGCTGGAAGTTTGGTAGCTTTTTCACTTGAAATCACAAATATTGATCCTCTTAAATACGGACTTTTGTTTGAGAGATTTTTAAATCCTGAAAGGGTATCAATGCCTGATATTGATATTGACTTTTGCCAGGAAAGAAGAGAAGAAGTTATTGAATATGTCCAAAAAAAATACGGATATGAAAATGTGGCTCAGGTTGTTACATTCGGTTCACTTCTTGCAAAAGGGGTTTTAAGGGATGTTGCAAGGATTTTCGGAATTGATTATTCAAATGCCGATAAATTTGTAAAATTAATACCCGATCAGCTTGGAATTACTCTAAAAAAAGCAAAAGAGCTTGAAGTTAAAATCGTGGAAACTATAAAAGAAGAGCCGGTATATGAAAGACTTTATTCTTATGGAGAAGCACTTGAAGGACTTAAAAGAAACACCGGAAAACACGCAGCCGGAGTTGTAATAAGCGATGAGCCTTTATGGAAAAAATCTCCTTTATATAAACAGGACGAACACGATGTTTTCCACACAACACAATATTCTCTTAATTATTTAGAACCGGTGGATTTGATTAAATTTGACTTTTTAGGGCTTAAAACCCTGACTGTAATAGATAGAGCCATAAAAAACATAAAAGCAAACCAAAATAAAGATATAAATATTGATGATTTAAGTCTTGATGACGAAAAAGTTTTCAAGCTTATTCAAAGCGGAAAAACACTTGGAATGTTTCAGATAGAATCTGATGGAATGCAGGATTTGGCAAAAAAATTAAAGCCTACTAATTTTGAAGATGTTATTGCAATGCTGGCTCTTTACCGCCCTGGTCCTATGGATTCGGGAATGCTTGATGATTATATAGAAAGAAAACACGGAAGAAAACCTATTAGTTATTTTTATGATGAATTTGAAAAAGTACTAAAACCAATCCTTGAGCCTACATACGGTGTTATTGTTTATCAAGAGCAGGTTATGCAAATAGTCCAGGCAATTGGAGGATTTTCCCTTGGCGAAGCAGATATAGTCAGAAGGGCAATGGGTAAGAAAAAAGCCGATGTTATGGCAAAATACTCTGAAGAATTTGCTATCCGTGCAAAAAAACAGGGATTTTCATATGAAAATGCAAAAGAACTTTTTGCACTTATAGAAAAATTTGCAGGATATGGATTTAATAAATCCCACTCGGCGGCATATGCAATGATTACATACCAAACAGCCTGGCTTAAACAATATTTCAAAACGGAATTTTTTGCCAGTCTACTTACATTTGAAGCAGACAATACGGAAAAAATAGCAAAATATATAGAAGAGGCGAAATCTCTTAAAATTGAAGTAATGTCACCGGATGTGCAAAAATCAAATCTTGAATTTACACCTATTGAAAATAAAATACTTTTTGGACTTAGCGCTATCAAAGGTGTAGGAAGCAAAGCTATTGAATCTATTGTAAATTCAAGACCTTTTAGCGATTTAGAAGATTTTATTCTAAAGATTGATTCAAGCAAAGTTAATAAAAAAGTGCTTGAACAACTTACAAAATCAGGGGCAATGGATAGTTTTGGATATTCCAGAAAAACTCTACTTGAAAATATAGAAAATATACTTGAATTTAAAAAAAGAATAGAAGATAAAAAAAATGCCCTAAACCACGAATCCTCACTCTTTGCAGACCTTGAAGATGAAGAAGAAGATGAGCATCTGCAAATCAGACAAATACCGGAATTTGATACAAAAACTCTGTTAGATTATGAATATGAAACTCTTGGATTTTATGTTTCAGCTCATCCTCTTGATCCTTATAAAGAAAAAATAAGCGGCTTAAATTATAATCTCTCAAGTGAAATAGAAGAAATATTAAATAAAGAAGCTCTTTTTGTTGGTAAAATTGAGAGTATGAAAGTTAGAATGTCAAAAAAGGGGAACAAATTTGCAATAATAACTCTTATGGATTTTCACGGTAAAATTGATTTGATGGTATTTGAAAGAGATTTAAACAAACTTCAAGAATTAAACACAGATGAACCTCTTGCATTCAAAGCAAGAGTTGAAAAACCGGGAGATTTTTTAAGAATCACTACAAGAAAAATTATGTCACTAGAAGAAGCTAAAGATGAAAAAGGCGCTATCAGGGATGAAATTACACTTATAGAAAAAGAGATAAGTGAAAATTTTGAAGAAGATTTATTGAAAATTTATAATTTAATATCCAAAAATCCTGGAAATAAAAGAGCTGTTTTAGTTATAAAAACACCTTTTGATTTTTCCCTTAAAATAGAGACTAATTTAAGATGTAGCCTCTAACTGCTTATTCAATATTTTCTACAAGTTCTTTTATATTCTCTTTAAAATTACATAAAAATTCAGGAAATTCTTCATCAATTTTTGATAAGTCAACATACTTTTGCATAAATTCATTTACATCAAGAGCTGACTGCATACCTATTGAATAGCCTTTAAACATCTCTTTTAATTTTGGAGATTCCGCAAATTCTATTAAACTCTCACTTAAAGCTATTCCGTCTTCTAGCATACCCTCTGACCAATATCCTATTATATTATCGGTAAGTGTAATTAATGCAAATCTTTCATCTTCATTATTCAAATCAAATTTTTTATTTTCAGCTAGTTTATTTTGATAATAGAGAAAAGCTTCGTTATATGCTTTTTCAAACTCTTCCTCAGCCTTCTTAGAATCATTTTTTGAAAGTGCATTTCTAAATTCTACATAATGGGATTTAACACTCATTTTTACTCCTTTTTTTAGAGATTATATCAAATTTTCCAAAAAGATTTGCTTTTTATTTTATTTATAGCTATAATGTCACTGCAAAATTTAAATTTTAGGATTACACATGAAAACACTTTACGTAGGAAACATTAACTATAACGCAACTGCAGAAGATTTAAAACCACTTTTCGCAGAGTATGGAGAAGTTATCTCAGTTAAAATTATTAACGACAGAGAAACAGGAAGAAGCAAAGGATTTGGTTTCGTTGAAATGGAAAGCGGAGCTGAAACAGCTGCTGAAGAGCTTGATGGAAAAGAATTCGAAGGAAGAAGACTTAGAGTAAACGAAGCTAGACCAAGAGCTCCAAGAGCAGAAGCTTAATTCCTTCTCTCTTTTATAATTTCTTATAAAAACTCTCTGGCACTTATAATATATAAATCGGTATATAATTTATACAAACACAATAAATAAATGTTAATTTAATTAACATTAAAATAATTCTTAAAAAAACCTTAATTTAAGATAATTTTAAGAAAAAAAAAGTAAAATTTCAAACTTAAAAATTATAGGCTAAAAAACCTAAAAAAGGATTTTAAATGAAAAAAGGTATCCATCCTGAATATGTTGAATGTGATGTAACTTGCACTTGCGGTCATCAATTCAAAATACTTTCAACACAACCGACTTTGAGAATTGAAGTATGTAATGAATGTCATCCTTTCTACACAGGTAAAGAAAGAAATCTTGATGTAGGTGGAAAAGTAGACAAATTTAAGAAAAAATACGGTCTTGCTTAATTGGTTATATTCGTTCCAACTCCGATTGGCAACTTAGAAGATATTTCCAAAAGGGCTTTAAAAGCCCTTTTGGAAGCTGAAATTATTTTTTGTGAAGATACAAGAGTCACAAAAAAACTGCTTAATTTATATAATATTCCCCTTAATAAAACATTTATCTCAATGCACTCACATAATGAAGATAAAATTATTTCAAATATTGATAAAAATAAGCTTATAAACAAAAATTGTGTTTATGTAAGCGATGCCGGGATGCCGGGAATTAGCGATCCTGGAAGTAAACTTATAAAGTTTTGCCAAGAAAATGAAATTAAATATACAGTAATTCCAGGGGCAAATGCAGCTTTAACAGCTTTTGTTGCAAGCGGATTTGAAGGAAGTTTTACATTTTTTGGATTTTTACCGCATAAAGGAAAAGAGAGACAAAAAGCTCTTGAAGAAGTTATAAACCACGATAAAATAGCTATAGTTTATGAATCTCCCCACAGAATAGAAAAATTAATAACCGAATTAAAAACATTAATACCTGAGAGAAAAGTGTTTTTAGCAAAAGAACTTACGAAACTGCATGAAACATATATTAAAACAAAAGTAAAAGATATAAATTTACAAAACACAAAAGGCGAATGGGTTATAATAATTGATAAAGGCAACAAAAACAAAAAACTTGAACTCAGTTTTGAAGACATTTTAACCCTTAAGCTCCCTACAAAAGAAAAAGCTAAACTTTTAGCAAAAATAAGTAATAAAAACGCAAAAGAAATCTACAAAGAAATATTAAATTAATAATATTTTGATAAAATACTGTTATGATAATTTATGGAAAAAGAGTAGTAGAATATATAATAAAAAAACATCCGGATATTGTTAGAGAAATTTTAATTGCCAAAAAATTAAATAAAACTGAACTGAAAAATTTCAGAAATTTTAAAGTTAATTTTATTGACAATAAACTTGCTCAAAAAATAGCTCACAACGGCAATCATCAAGGATATTTTGCAAAAATAGATTTTACACCAAAAGAGTGGGATATTAGCGGAGATAAAATATTAATTCTTGAGAATGTAACGGATATGGGCAATCTGGGTGCAATTACAAGAAGTGCATATGCTTTGGGTATGGATTTAATGATAATTACAGGAATAAAAGAACTTAAATGGGATAGACTTATAAGAACCAGTGCCGCAGCTGCTATTGATATGAAAATTATTGTATCAAATAATATTTTAGATACTTTAAATATTTTAAAAACAAAAAACTACACTTTACTTGGAGCTGATTTTGGTGGAAAATGCAAACCAAACCAAAATAAAAAAGTAGCTTTAATTATGGGGAATGAAGGCGAAGGTCTTAGTAAAAGAGTAAAAGAAAAAATTGATGAGATTTTAACTATTGATATGAAAAGGAATTTTGATTCATTAAATGTATCAGCCGCAGCTGCAATTTTAATAGATAGGATTATAAATGAATGCTGAAAAATTTTTCAAAACTCATTCTTTGGAAGAAATTTCAAAAAAAACAAAAATTTCTCCTATTTCTCTGAGACTTATAAGAAACAAAGAATTTAAAAAAATTCCAAAAGTGAAATTTTTAGGTTTCATAAGAATAATACAAAAGTCCTACAATGTAGATTTAAATGACTTAATTGAAGAATATAATACTCAAACACCCCAAAAAAACATACAAAAAAATCCTCAAAATTCAATTCCCCAAAAACAAAAACATAAAAACTCAATATTCTTTATTGCTTTATTAGCTTTTATATTAATTATTTTAGGGGGCTTTTTACTTTTTAACAAATTAAATTCTCAAAAAAACGCTACTGTTATAAACAGCACCACTCTAATAAAAAAACAAATTCCAATCTCATCACAAATTCCAAATAAACCTAAAAAAATTATTGAGATAAACACTTCTTCAAATCAAAAAACAAAAGAGATAAACAATTCTGTAGAATCTATAAAAAAATTAAAAGAAGACAATCTTACTAAAAAATTTAAAATAACAATAATCCCAAATAAATTGTTATGGTTTAAAGCTATAAACATAGATACAAATAAATCTATAGAGTATCTCACAACACATAAAAAAATACTTCCAAAAGGCAATTATTATATAAAATTCGGCCATGGGGATTTTAATCTGACATACAATAATCAAACAATATCACCAAACACCAAAAAAGTTATCAGAATGCTATTTAAAAATGGTACATACAAATTTATTAAAAAACCAAATAAGTTTAAAAAATGAAAAAACTAGTTCTTTTATTCTTTTTTATTTTTTTATATGCAAATTCCTATAATTTAGTAAAAAATATTATTGGAAACAATAAATACAATACTTACAAAAATTTAATAAAAACATCTTTAGACAAAAATGCTTCAATAAAACAGGTTTTGATTTTTATAAAAAATAACGGCTTTTTAAATTTAAAATTTCAAAAACCTAAAATCATTTATCCTTCATTTGTTTTTACTTCTTCAAATGATTTACTCAAAACAAAAATATTATATGAAAGTTTAAATAAGATGGGATTTTATGATTTTTACCCTGTACAAATTACAAAAGACCGTAAATATAAAATAACTCTTAAAATAAACAGTCTAAACAAAATAGACCCGCTTGATTTTTATAATATATTAAATCAACACGGATGTAATATAACAAATATTACAAATGATGAAAATTTTACTTATGATATCAAATGTACAAATCCTCAAATAAATACATATTATTTAAAAGATTCTTTTAGTCATTTTTATAACATAAAAGGAGTTTACTGGTTTAGGGCAGATAATTATTCAAAAGTGTATATAAAAACATCAAAATATGATTTTTTTTATCCATATATTGTTTTTTATGACAAAAATTTGAATATTCTTAATATAATTACATCAAAGAATATAAAAAGAAAATTAATTCTAAAAATTCCAACAGGATGTTTTTATATTAAAATAGAAGACAGTTATACAAAAGAAAACATTAACAGAGGAATTTTTATAAAAGGAATAAAATGAACCACTTTGAAAAAATAGAAAGACTTCCAAATTATATATTTGCTGTAATCAACGAACTTAAACTTCAGGCAAGAAGAGCAGGAGAAGATATTATTGACTTTTCTATGGGAAATCCTGACGGGCCAACCCCAAAACC
>JALUWM010000016.1 GCA_027019465.1 Campylobacterales bacterium | reverse complement strand
CCTATTTCGATGGCTTGACCTTCTTTGGGCTTAGAATTATTTACTTCTAAATCAACAATCGTATATTCATAATTTTTATAAGGAATAAAAGCTGTTTTTAAAAAAACTTTATTATCTTTAATTTCAAGAGGAAGCCCCTGAAATTTAATCAAATCATAAACAGCATCAAAATCAAATCCAGGATATTTAGACTGGAAAATCTTCACAAAAGTATCTTTATTTATACCTTTTTTAAGTTTAGAGATAAGACTATTCATTATTTCTCTTTTTTACGGAATTATAACGAAAAATTATAAAAAAAGCTCTATTGGATAATTTTTATTAATTAAATATTTTTTTCTATTGAAGAAATACTTTAAACTTGATATAATAACTCAAAAATTCAAAAAGGATACAAATGGTATTGGTTATGAGGGTTGGTGCAAGCGAAGAAGACATCAACAAAACAATAGAGCAAATAAAAGAATGGGGTCACGATGTAAGTATGGCTCCCGGTGAAAAACAGGTTGTCATAGGAATTATAGGAGAAAAAACTGATCTTTCTGGAAGACCGCTTAGCACACTTCCGGGTGTTGCAAAAGTTTTAGAGGTTTCAGCTCCTTTTAAAAGAGCAAGCCGTGGGTTTCATCCAGAAGACAGCGTTTTTGATATAGAAGGTGTAAAAGTCGGTGGCGGAAACAATGTGATAATTGCAGGACCTTGCAGTGTTGATACAGTTGAAAATGTTGTGTATCTGGCAAAAGTGGCAAAAGAAAACGGAGCTCATATGTTAAGAGGGGGAGCTTATAAGCCAAGAACTTCTCCTTATAGCTTCCAAGGACACGGAGAAGAAGGCCTAAAAATGCTTTTAGAAGCCAAAAAAGAAACAGGACTTCCTATTGTTACAGAGCTTATGAGTTTAAGCGATATTGATGTTGTTTATAAATATGCGGATGTTATTCAAATTGGGGCAAGAAATATGCAAAATTTTCCTCTATTAAAAGAAATAGGCAAACTTAATAAACCGGTAATTCTTAAAAACGGTATTGCTTCAACAGTAAAAGAGCATTTAATGAGTGCGGAATATATTATGAGCGGCGGAAATGAAAAAGTAATTCTATGCCTTAGAGGGACAAGAACATATGAAACAAGCATTAGAAATACTATAGATGTGACACTTGTGCCTGTTATGCAAAAAATGACACATCTACCTATTATTATAGACCCAAGCCACGCAGCCGGTAAAAGAGAATTTGTAAGCTCTTTGGCATATGCGGGAATGGCTGTTGGAGCTGATGGACTTATAGTTGAAATTCACAATTGTCCTAAAGAAGCCCTAAGTGACGGAGACCAGGCTTTACTTCCAAGAGATTTTGAATATTTAATGAAAAAATTAAAAGATTTAAAACCTTGGAGCCAAAAAGAGTGGTGGGAATTTGACAAACAAAAAGAAACAGACTGTATAAAAGTTAAATGAAAAAATTTCATTCTCCCTTTTAGGGAGACAAAACTCCTTATTCCACTAAATAATTCTCAAAAGGTTTATAATGAAAAAAACAAAAATAGTAGCGACACTCGGACCATCTTGTGAAAATAAAATAGAAGAAATGATAAAAGCCGGAGTTGATGTATTCAGGCTTAATTTTTCACACGCAAATCATACAATCCATAAAGAATCAATTAAAAAAATAAGAGAAACAGCAAAAAAACTTGACTCTAAAACAGCAATACTTCAAGATATAAGCGGTCCTAAAATAAGAATTGGCAAAATAGACGGTCTGCTTGAGCTTAAAAGAGGCGACAAAATAAGACTCATTAAAAAAAATCCAAAAGACAGATATGATCTAACACTTAGTTACCCTGAAATAATTGATGATTTAAAAGTTGGAGAATATATCTTTTTTGCCGATGGAAGCATTAGAACAAAAGTTATAGAAAAAACTCCAAATTATGCTCTTTTGGAAGTTAAAAATGAAGGCGTTTTATCGAGCAGAAAAGGAGTAAATTTTCCTCATTCTAATATCAAAATTTCAGCTATTACCGATAAAGATATAAAAGATTTGGCTTTTGGAGCAAAAAATTCAGTTGATATTGTTGCAATTTCTTTTGTAAATTCTAAAAACGATATTTTAAAAGCAAAAGAAATTTTAAATCAAAATGGAGCAAATCCTTGGGTAATTGCCAAAATAGAAACAAAAAAAGCAGTTGAAAATTTAGATGAAATATTAGAAGTCAGTGACGGAGTAATGGTGGCAAGAGGTGACCTTGGAATAGAAGTAGGACTTGAAAAAGTACCTGTAATTCAAAAAAAAATTATAAGAAGAGCAAATAAACTGAAAAAACCTGTAATTACCGCTACTCAAATGCTTCTTTCTATGGTAAATTCCCCGTTTCCAACGCGTGCGGAAGTAAGCGATGTGGCAAATGCGGTAATGGACGGAAGCGACGGGGTAATGCTAAGCGATGAAACAACTGTTGGCAAATATCCGGTAAAAGCCGTTGAAATGCTAAAAAAAGTATCGATTGAAATTCAATCAATTTATCCATATTACAAAAAATATGAAATTTTAGATTCTGATGCAATAGCTGCAAGTGTGGCAGATTTATGTAAAGGAACCAATCCAAAAGCAATAGTTAGTTTTACAAGCAGTGGAACAACAGTAAAAAGTATAGCAAAATATAGACCAAAACCGGCAATTATTGCAGTAACTCATAGTAGAGAAACCAGCAGAAAATTAAAATTAGTCTGGGGTGTGGAGAAAATTATAGAAATACAAAAGATGAAAACTCCTGAGAAACTGATAGAAAAATTCAAAGAATTCGCCCTTATGAGAAATTTATTAAATAAAGGAGATAAAATAATAGTAACTATGGGAAGTATCGTAGGAAAAGAAGGAACCACCAATATGATAAGGGTGGTTGAGATATAAAATTTAAACTTTTTTACATTTCTTACATATCCCATAAATATAAAGCTCTTTTTGACTGTCCGGATACTTTTGATTAAAATCATTTTTAATAATGTCATTAAAAGGAATATCTTCAACATTTCCACACTTTTTGCATATAAAATGAGCATGAGGGGATTTATCTATTTCAAACTTGGGTTTTTGGTGAAGGCAAATTTCACTAATAATTCCTTCTTCTTTTAGAGCATTTATATTTTTATAAATAGTAGCTAAAGAGATACTTGGAAACATCTCTTTTATTGTTTCATAAATTTCTTCTATGCTTGCATGACCTTTTGTATCAAGCTCTTTTAAAATAGCAAGCCTTTGAGGAGTTGTTTTGAGATTAGAATTTTCAAGTAAATTTTTAAAATTTTTCATAAAAACCTTTCAATTTTTCTTTTTTTAAAATTTACAAAATAAACTTTAAAAAAAGAAAAGAAAAAATTAAGCTTTAACAGCTTTTACCATTTCTTCCATTTCTTTTACATCATTTTCATCTATTAAATCTGCTAGAGTCACATATCCTCCTACATTTCCAGTCATTGGTTCTGCATCAGTATTTACAGGAAGTGTTTTTTTACCAGGTTTCCAGTTTGCAGGGCAAACTTCTCCTGTTTTATATGCATGTTGATGAGCTATAATTTGTCTAACAAATTCTTTTACACTTCTTCCAACTGGTGGTGCTTGAACTTCCTCAGCTACTACTTGTCCGTCAGGATTGATTAAAAATCTACCTCTAAGAGCTAACCCTGCCCCTTCAATTAATACACCGAATTTTCTACTAAGTTCAGTTGTAGGATCTGCTGCGATTGTCAATTTAAGGCCCTTTAGTAAAGGTTCAGTCTCTACAAATCTTTTGTGAGAGAATTTTGTATCAGTTGATACTGCTAAAACTTCTACTCCAAGTTCTTTTAAAAATGGATATGCTGCATTCATTGCCGCAATTTCAGTAGGACATACGAATGTAAAGTCTGCTGGATAAAAACATACCACAGTCCATTTTCCTTTGTAATCTTCACTGCTAACTTCTGTATAGTGCCCACTCTCAGCATTATAAGCTTCTGCTTTGAATTCTGGCATTTGTTTGAGTACTAATACACCTTCTTGAGTTTTGATTTCTTCCATATTATTTACCTCCTCTTTTGTTGTTTTAGTTTCTTGTTGTAATTGTTTTGTATCTTTTTCGCAAGCCATTTTTAGCTCCTTATTTTTTTTACAGCAAAATTATAATCTATTAATATTTATTTGTCAAGGAAAAAAAAGAAGAAAAGAAAAAAATTATCAATTAAAACAACCTATCTACATCAAGAGAATAAAAAAGATTTGGATGTTCAA
>JALUWM010000015.1 GCA_027019465.1 Campylobacterales bacterium | reverse complement strand
ATGTGAAATGGAAAAAGAAAAATTAATTCTTTTGCCTTTTCTTTTTTTAGATTACATTTTTTTGATATATAATTTATAAATTTTTTCGTTTTTATACATTCATTACATACATAAAAACTTCTACCTTTTCCAACAAAGTTTAAAAGTTCTCCATTTTTGAATTGCATCCTATTTAATTTTTCTTGTAAAAATCTATTTCTACAAACAACACACATCCTAACAGGCTTTTTTTTATATTTTATATTTTCCATTTAATTATATACTTTTACTCCAACATTGTCAAAATATACAATTTTTACATTAAAATCTTTAAAATTATCTTTTATGGCATTATAAATATTATAGGCGTCATCTTTATATGCAAGATTAAAGAATGTAGAACCGCTACCGCTTAAAGTTGACATCAAAGCACCTTCCCTAAGTGCAATTTCCCTGATTCTAAAGAGTTCGGGCACATTTTTCATTCTTCCTTCTTGATGAATCTTATCTTCCACAGCATATCTTAACATTTCAAATTTTTCACTAAAAAATGCAGCTGTTATCATAGCTGTTGAAGACATATTTGTAACAACATCTTTTAAAGAATAATGTGTTTTTAGCGCATTTCTGCTTTTTGCAGTTGAGACAGGCTTATTTGGAATTACAATTACCGCCCTAAGCGTTGTTGGAATAAATTTTTTAAGAAAAAGAACTCTGTTTTTTCTAAGTTTTGCAACACAAAAGCCCCCAAGAGTTGCCGGAGTAATATTATCCGGATGTGGTTCATATTGAAGAGCTGTATTTATTATTCTATCTTTTTTATAAGAAACTTCCGCCGCTTCATACGCAGCTGTAATTGCTGCAACTATTACAGCAGAGCTACTTCCAAGCCCACGGCTAAGCGGAATTTTATTGTTAAATTTATAACTGAATTTTGCTTCTTTCCCTGTTAGATACTTATAAGTATCAGAAAAAATTTCAACAAAATAATTTCTCTTTAATGTTCTTAAATATTCTGCATTTTCTCCATAAATTTCTATTTTCGGATATTCTGAAGGTTTTAGCTCTATTTCATTTCTTAAATTTAAAGCAAGCCCGAGCGTATCAAATCCGGGACCTAAATTTGCACTTGTAGCAGGCACTGTAATAACCATTTAATTCCTTCATACCGGTTTTAAAACATATAAAGGAGAGACATCTTCACTGAAATTTATTTCATTCAAATTTTCAGGCAAAAAAAATTCTCCTTTCGTTTTTTCTTTTTCTATTGAAATTATACCCTCTTTTTTAACAAAAAAGGTATTTCCCACAGCTTTTATAGGTTGATTACGGTTAAATTCAAATCCATCACAGGCAAAAAATTTAATATTTTTTGTAATTTGAAGTGTTTTAAAGAATATAAAGCTAAGCTTAATAGCCATATAACTGCCCGGTCCTTTTGAATAAATAATAGAATTAATTTTATAATTTTTTAATAATTCATCAAAAACAACAGGCAAAACATCGCTTGTTTTACCTTCTTTAATAATTTTTTCTTTTAAAATTCCATCTTTATAAACACCTATTTTTAAAGGTGAAGCAATGGTTATTGCAACAATATCAACCAAAGACTTTTGCAACGGCAAATTCCTTTTCATCTTCAAAACTCACAACTTCATAAGCTTCTTCTTCAAAAACTTTTAAAGTAAGTAAATGATTCAAATGATGTCCACTTGCAAATGCTTCATAACATCCTACAAAATTATGTCCAAGTAAACTCATATCTCCTATTGCATCTAATATTTTATGTCTGACAAATTCATCTGGAAATCTCAAATTTTCGTTTAAAATTCCTTTTTCATCAAGAACTATAGCATTTTCCAAACTTCCTCCAAGCGCTAAACCTATACTTCTTAGATATTGCACCTCTTTTAAAAATCCGAATGTTCTAGCTCTTGCTATTTCTTTAATATAATTATTGGTAGAAAATTCAAAATCATATACCTGTTTTCCTATCATAGGATGGTCAAAATTAATTTTAAAATCAAGTTTTGTTTTTTTACAAGGATTTAATCTTGCAAATTTATCATTATCTTTTATTTCAACTTCTTTTGTGATTCTCAAAAATTTCTTAGGTGCATCAAGCTTTTTTATTCCGGCTTCTTTTAACATCATAACAAAACTAACAGCACTTCCATCAAGAATTGGAATCTCATCATTATCCACAATTATTCTTAAATTATCTATTCCAAAAGCATATATGGCACTCATTAAATGTTCTATTGTAGAAATAACCACCCCCTCGTTTCCTATTACAGTAGCCATTTTTGTATCAACCACATATTCAGGTTTTAAAGGAACAGTAATTCCTTTATCATTTCTATAAAATATTATTCCACTGTTTTCAGGCATCGGTTCAAGTTTTAATTTTACAGGAACCCCTTTATGAAGCCCTATTCCAACTACTTCAACCGCTCTTTGTATTGTTCTTTGTTTCATTTATTATCCTTATAATAAAACATTTCAGTATCATTTTTATCTATTTCTTCATTATTAAAAATTATATGTGAACTGTTTTTTTTGACAAAAAGACATTTGCCTTCGCATTTAACAAAACCATTATTTTCATCTAAAATAAACACACATCCTTTTATATTTATATTTGCACCCGTATTTATTCTTTTTAAAAACACTACATTTGCTTGCAAGACTATCTCTTCCCCACTTCTTATAATTTTATCAAATATTTTAAAAGGAACCCCTTTATATTTGATTATTTCTTTTTCAATTATCCTGATTTCTTCTTTTATAGGCTCTATTTTTTCCTTTTTGGAAGTAAAAGAGTGATTTGAATTCAAAATAAAATAGTTAAGATTTTTCTCTTCCAAAAAATTTTGAATTTCTTTATCCTCTTGTTTTAACATAAAAAAATGATTTTTTACAAGCTCATATTTACTGTTTACAACAGTTTGAAGCTTCTTAAAATCTTCTACTTCAAAAACCCTTAAAGTCCTTTGTTTCATTGATTAATAATCTTTTTTGCTTGTTTTAAAATATTTAAAATATTAAGTCTTATCCAATGAGGGTCCATCCATTCAAGTGGATTAACAAAAACTCCTTGAACATACATTCCAAAATGTAAATGATCCCCAAAGACTCCACCAGTTGAGCCTGTTCTTGCTATCACTTCACCTCTATGAACTTCTTGTCCTTTTTGAGCTATAAATTCACTTAAATGCGAATAACTGGAATAAAGACCTAATCCGTGATAAATAAACAGCGTATTCCCATAGATTCCTTCATATTTTTCAGCTACCACTTTTCCAGGATTTGATGCGTAAACTTTTGCATGCTCTATTTTTGCTAAATCAATCCCTTTATGAACAGCTGTTGAAATTTCTTTCCCGTTATAATAATAGTGTCTAAGATCCATAAATCCAGCTTCCCTTGTACTTCCTGGAAGCGGATCAAATCTTCTTATATAAAAATTATTTATTTCATTTTCATAAACTTTACTGGTAATTTCAGATATATTTTTTTCATCAATTTTTCTTAAAGTTTGATTTTCCATTTGAAAAATTTTAATCGGATTATTAGGCACTTTCATTCCCATTTTAATTAATACATTTTTTGCAACATTTTGTATAAAATTATTACTGATTGTTAGTTTTTTAGGATGAAACTGATATATCCCTCCTGTTCTCCAATATAAAGGAATATGAGTAATACTTTTATTACCTGCATAATCAGTGGCTATTACATTAGCATCAAAAGTTTTTTCCCTAAAAGGCCATGCAATTAAAGCTACATAATAACCTTTTTTAACAAAAGGAATAAGTTTAAATTTATATTTGTTATCCACTAAGACATAAGTATTTTTTAAATTTTTATCACTAACTTGAACAACTACTGCAGCACTTCCACCTCTTCCTATTGCATAAGAGTTATCTATAATTACAGCATTAGGAGGAGTGGCATCAACAGTTAAAATAACACTTTTTTTAGCTCTATTGCCTTTGAAAAAATGCCAATATGATTTATCTGTGGCAATTACCGTCAATTGAATATTCTTAGCATCTATTCTTGGCAATTTTACATTTAACACAGCATCCCTGCCCAAATCTGGATTTGCAGATTTTGCTATAACTTCTTCAAAACCGTTTCCTTTTGCAATTATCTTATAAGATTTAATTCCTATTTTATCTTTTATTTCAATTTTTACAGGTTTTTGCAAATTTGTATATCCGTTAGTATAAATCTTAATTGTAGGTTTAACTCTTGAAAAAGACGGCGAAAAATAGACAAATCCTATAACCCCTGCTATTAAAATTAAAATTAAAATCCATAATTTTTTCATTTCTTTACCTTTAAACTTTTATTTAAATCATTTTTTATCATTTCTTTAACCTTATTAAAATCAAATTCATCTTTTATTGTAGCTCCGGCCGCTCTAATATGCCCGCCTCCTCCATATTTTACGGCAACTTTACTGACATCGGCATAATTTTTGCTTCTAAGAGATATCTTAATTCCTTCATCATCTTCTCTAAGCATACAGGCAACCTCAACACTTGCAATGGCTCTAACTGAATTTACAATGGTATCGGTATCATCTTTAATAGCTCCTGTAATTTCCATCATCTCTTTTGTAACTTCTACAAAAGCAACTTTTCCCTCACAGCATAATTCTATGGTATCATAAGCTTTTGCTAGTAATCTTAGTCTAGATAATCTGTCTCTTTGAAAAAGCATTTTAGCCACAAATTCAGGTTTAACACCACAACTGACCAAATCAGCTGCCATTAAAAATACTTTTTCATTTACACTTTCATATTGAAAACTTCCCGTATCTGTTACAAGTGCGGTATAAATACAAAGAGCTGAATTTTTATCTATTTTAACTTGATTTTCTTTTAGCATATTATAAACGACCTGAGAAGAAGACGCCGCATTTGCATCAATTATATTCATATCCCCGTATTTTGTATTTGAAATATGATGGTCAATATTTATTAAAAAAGAAGGTCTTTCATCAATTCCAAACCTGTCAAAACTTCCACAGTCAAAACTTATCATCAAATCTATTTTTTTAGGCAGTTTATTAACTATTTTTTCAAAATTAGGTAAAAAATCAAGATACATAGGAAGCGGTTTTGTAACATTAAAAACACTCACTTTTTTGCCCATTTTTTTTAAAACAGGATATAAACTAAGAGAACTCCCAAGAGCATCCCCATCCGGATTTATATGGGCTATTAAAACTATATTGTCACTATTTTTTATTTTTTCCCAAGCTTGTTTAAAAATTTTTTGCACATCAAAGCCTTTTTTATGAAATTCTAGCATATTTCATATTAATTCACCGTGAAACTTTTTTAATTCACCCTCTTTTTGCCTTATATACAAAAGCCAAAATTTCAGCAACCGCCTTATAAAGCTTTGGAGGGATAATCTCTTCAATTTCAACAGACTTGTAAAGCTCCCTTGCTAAGGGGCGGTTTTCCACAATCATAACTCCGGATTGTCTTGCTATCTCTTTTATTTTAAGAGCTAAATTATCAATTCCTTTGGCAATTACCCTCGGAGCTTCTTCTTTTTCTTTATCATATCTAATCGCCACGGCATAATGAGTAGGGTTTGTAATAACAACATCGGCTTTTGGTACTTCTGCCATCATTCTTTTTTTGCTCATCTCTCTTTGAAGCTGTCTGATTTTTGCTTTAATTTCAGGATTACCCTCGGTTTGCTTGAATTCATCTTTAATTTCCTGTTTACTCATTCTAAGTGATTTTTTATAGCTATATCTTTGATAAATAAAATCAATCAATGCAAAAACTAAAAATACAGCCATCATAGAAAAAATCAAAATAACAGCCTTTTGTGAAAACCATCTTATCTGCTCAAAAATCGTCATTAAAGCTAACTTTGGAATTTCATTCAAAAATCCCAAAAAAAGATAATAGCCAACCCCAAAAGCAACCGCAACTTTTAAGATCATTTTAATAGCTTCTATTATTGTTTTAGCCGAAAACAGCCTTTTAAGGCCTTTTATGGGATTTATTTTTTCCAGTTTTGGCATAATAGGCTTTGTAGTAAATAAAAATCCTGTTTGAAAAACATTAGCCAAAACGCCTGCTATCATTATGGTAAACATAATAGGTGCCAAAATAATAATAAAATAAAAAAAGCTCTTTATTACAATCTGATAAATTAAATTTTTTGTAAGCTCTTTTCCTATTAAAGAAGTTATAAAAGCAAAATATTTTTCTAAATCAACAGAAACATATTTCAGATAAAAAATAATTATAAGTGCAGAAATAAACAAAACAATAAAACCGCTAAACTCCATTGATTTTGCAACATTACCCTCTTTTCTGGCATCTTCAATCTTTTTGGAGGTGGGTTCTTCCGTTTTTTCTAAATCATCTGCCATTGGAGTTTAATCCTCTAAAAAATTCTTCCAAACTTTGTCTGATATCTTTTCTGTTAAATGCAAGAGGAGAAGGATGAAAGCAGATTCCCACTTTTAAACCGCAGATATCATAAATACCGCATTTTTTTAGATTTTTAACATCACTACAAACATAACCAAAAGCTTTTATAGCGGAATTACCTAAAAGTAAAATAAGACAAGGTTTTACAATTTCTATCTCTTTTTTAAGAAGTTCAGCTCCGATTTTAAGCTCTTTTGCTTTTGGAGTTCTGTTTTTATTACTTTCATAAGTTCTAAAAGGAAAAGCATTTGTAATTAAAAAATCTCTCTTTCTATCAAGTCCGCTAAGATTCATTAAATAATTTAAATTCTCCCCCGCTTTTCCTACAAATGGTTCTTTAAGCCTTACTTCATTAGCCCCTGGCGCTTCCCCAATTATCATTATAGGATTATCTTTTTTTTCATTTAAATATGGATCAAAAACATTAGTAAAATCTATATTTTCATTAAAATATTGCTTAATAAAATCAGCTCTTTTTAAATAAAATTCTTTTAATTCTTTTTTCCAATTCATCCTTGTATATTTAAATTAATACCCTTTCCTGTAGCCTCAGCCACTTTTTGCTCCATCTCTTTTGGATTTCCTAAATTTTTTTCTAAAATATAGCCGATTTGATTTTTTGTTACATCTTCACTTTTTTTAAGAATTTCTGTTTGAAGAGCTAATTTTAAAGTACTTGCATTATTATTTACTTGCATACCATCTCCTTTATTTTTTTAAGTGTAATATTTAAATCTATATTCTCAATAATATAATCGGCTAGTTTTGAATATATTTTATCTCTTTTATTAAAAAGCTCTTTTGCTTTTTGTTTATCTTTAAAAAGAGGCCTTTTAGAAAGTTCTTTTTCATTCATTCTTTTTAGAATATCTTCAAAATCTACTTTAAGATATATAACCTTCCCGGCTTGTTTGATCTCAGGAATAAATACCGGCAAACCCCCTCCAACAGAAATAACTGTATTTTTAACATCTTTTTTAATCCATTCAAAGCATCTTTTTTCCATCTTTCTAAACTCATCTTCGCCAAACTTTTCAAAAATTTCACTTATTTTCATATTTTCAAAATTTTCTATTAACATATCAGTATCTAAAAAATAACTATCTATCTCTTTTGCTAAAATTCTTCCAATAGTACTTTTACCACTTCCCATAAAACCTGTTAAAACAATATTATCTAAGTTCAATTAAAATTCCTTCAGGATCTTTTTTTATTTTATATGCATATTTTGCATCAAAATATATAACTATTCGATAAAATCCACTGTGTGCTCCTAAAACAACTTTTTTAACAAATAAATTTTTAACTACTTTAGAAACAGTTAAAAAATCCATATTTTTACTTTTAAAATCAAGCACCAACCTAAAAGGTTCAGCCAAGAAAAAATTTCTTATTAAAATATTTTTCGTTTTAATGAAAATTTTATAATTTTTAATATACATTTTAAAAACTGGAAAATTAAGTGTTTTTATTTGAAATTTTTCTTTTGTCTGAAAAATAATAAATGGATAATGAAAATCTATATTTTTATTAATTTTAATCTCTTTTTGTTTAATATCACTTTCAAGCGTTTCATAAACAAAAATAACTTTTTTTAATATTCTAGCATTATTTGGAAGTTTAACTTTTACTTTTTTAAAAAAAGAAGGCTTTGTAATATTTCCCTCATTAGGCATTAATACAGGCTCAAAAGGATTTAACCTAGCAAATAAAATAAAAGGAATTAACAAAAATATAAATTTCAATTTCCCTCCAGTTCTTTAAGTTCAAAATACTCTTTTTGAAGTATTTGATTTTTCTTTTTCAATGAAACCACTCTTTTATTTAATACTTTTAATTCACTGTTTAAATCAAGCATTTTTGAAAAAGAACTTTTACTAAAAAGCATCAAATTAATCGTATAAACAACAAGCATTAAAGCAATAATAGCAACTAAAACTATTTTCCAGTCAATTTTTGGTTTTTTTACTAAGCTGTCATAATCAATCATGGCAAAGAAAAATTAAAATATTTCTTTACCTATGAATTCAGCTCCTACAATACTTCTGTTTATTTGAAGAAGTCTATTATATTTAGCTGTTCTTTCTCCTCTTGCAGGTGCTCCTGTTTTGATTTGTCCGGCATTCATAGCAACAGCCAAATCCGCAATAAAAGCGTCTTCGCTTTCCCCACTTCTGTGACTTACCACACAGGTATAACCATTTCTGTAAGCAAGTCTCATTGTTTGCATAGTTTCACTCACTGTTCCTATTTGATTTAGTTTAATCAAAATAGAATTTGCAACGCCAAGCTCAATCCCTTTTTTTAGAAGTTTTTTATTTGTAACAAAAATATCATCTCCTACCAGTTGAACTTTATTGCCAAGTTTTTCAGTTAAAAGTTTCCAGCCTTCCCAATCTTCTTCTGCCAAACCGTCTTCAAGTGAAACAATAGGATATTTATTTATAAGATTTTCATAAAATTCAACCATTTCAGCAGCACTTAAACTTCTGTTTTCTCCTGCTAAGACATATTTTCCATCTTTATAAAATTCACTGCTTGCCGCGTCAAGTGCAATAGACACTTCAACCCCAGGTTTATATCCCGCTTCTTTAATTGCTTTTAATATATATTCTATAGGCTCTTCATTATTTTTGAAGTTCGGTGCAAATCCGCCTTCATCTCCTAGTGCTGTTGGATGACCGTCTTTTTCAAGAAGTTTTTTTAGAGTATGATAAATTTCACTAGCAGCCCTAATGGCATCTTCAAAATTATCAAATCCGTTTGGCATAATCATATATTCTTGCAAATCAACATCATTATCTGCATGTGCTCCGCCGTTAATTATATTAAGCATAGGAGCTGGCATAATTAAAGCATTAGTTCCACCTAAATATCTGTATAAAGGCAAATCAAGTGCCCTAGCAGCAGCTCTTACAACAGCCATACTAACTCCAAGAATAGCATTTGCACCAAGTTTTGATTTATTAGGAGTACCGTCAAGTTCAATCATTGTATTATCAATTTCAGCCTGGTCAAACGGACTCATTCCAATAAGCTCATTTGCTATTAAAGAATTTACATTTTCACAGGCTTTTAATACACCTTTTCCGCCAAATCTTTTATCTTCGTCTCTTAGTTCCAAAGCTTCATTTATACCTGTACTAGCCCCACTTGGAACAACCGCTTCACCTACACTTCCGTCACTAAGTTCAACTGTGGCTCTAACAGTCGGATTACCTCTAGAATCTAAAACTTCATCTGCATAAATATTTTCAATTACTATCATTTTATTCTCCTTCGTTTTCGTTTTCTTCTTTTTCTATTGCTTCTATCATAGTTGAAAGCTCAACGCCAAGAGATTCTTTAATTTTTTGTTCAATCTCTTTTGCTATTTCAGGATTTTCTTTTAGATAATCTTTTGCTTTTTCTTTACCCTGCCCAAGTCTTGTAGCACCATAGCTAAACCAAGCCCCAGCTTTATCTACAATATCAAGCTTAACACCATAATCTATAAGCTCACCTTCTCTAGAAATTCCTTTACCAAACATTATATCAAATTCCGCTATTCTAAATGGAGGGGCAACCTTATTTTTGACCACTTTTGCTTTTGTTCTGTTACCAACTTCCTTATCACTTTGTTTTAAAGTTGCAATTCTTCTGACATCAATTCTCACTGAAGAATAAAATTTAAGAGCATTTCCACCTGTTGTTGTCTCAGGAGAGCCATAACCCATCATTCCTATTTTCATTCTAATTTGGTTAATAAATATAACCGTCGCATTCATTTTATGAATTGCCGCGGTCAGCTTTCTTAGAGCCTGGCTCATAAGTCTTGCCTGTGTCCCGACTTGTGCATCACCCATATTTCCTTCTATTTCAGCTTTTGGAGTAAGTGCGGCAACAGAATCCACCACAATAATATCAACAGCCCCACTTCTTGCTAAAGTCTCTACAATTTCAAGTGCTTGCTCTCCGTAATCTGGTTGTGACACATATAAATTATCAATATCAACACCTATATGTTTTGCATAAATAGGGTCAAATGCATGCTCTGCATCAATAAAAGCGGCAACTCCTCCTTGTTTTTGAGCTTCGGCAATAATAGACAAAGCCAAAGTTGTTTTACCGCTGCTTTCTGGTCCGTAAATTTCTGTAATTCTTCCTTTTGGCACTCCGCCTATTCCAAGAGCTAAATCAAGCCCGAAACTTCCTGTAGCAATAGAGGCTATAGGTTCTATCTCTTTTTCACTAAGTTTAACGAGTGAGCCTTTTCCAAACTGTTTTTCAACCTGCTTTAAGGCAAGTTCAAGTGCTTTTTGTTTTTTCTCATCCATAAGCTTCCTTTATTATATTTGATATAATTATACCAAAAAAGGCAAAAAATGGCTGCTTTAGTTTTAGAAACTTATACATATGATGATTATAAAAACTGGCAAGGAGAGTGGGAATTAATTTATGGACATCCTTATGCAATGGCGCCTAGCCCTGTTGGAAAACATCAGTTTATTATGGGAAGAATTATTTATCAATTAAATAAACACTTAGATGAATTAGAATGTAATGAATGTTTTGTATTAGGAGAAATAGATTATATAATATCAAATGATACCATCTTAAAACCCGATGTGGCATTAGTTTGTGGAGAATTGCCTAAATTTATACAAAAACCGCCTGTTGCTATATTTGAAATAATATCTCCTTCTACAAAACTTAGAGACGAAATAACAAAAAAAGAGATTTATGAAAAACAAGGTGTAAAGCTGTTTTTAGTCTATCCTGATGAAAAAAAGGTTATTTATAAAGAAAAAGAAATTGAAAAAATAGAAATAGACACGCCTTGTGGAAAAATAGAATTTGAAAGTAAAGAAATTTTTAAAGGATTAAATTGAAAACTTACACAGTAGGCCATTCTCCTGATGCCGATGATATTTTTATGTATTATGCCATTAAATTTGGCTGGATAAACACTCCTTATAATTTAAAAAATATAGCCGAAGATATAGAAACCCTAAATCAAAAAGCCCTAAAAAACATTTATGATGTATGTGCTATAAGTTTTGGCGCTTATCCTTTTTTAAAGGATGAGTATGCTCTTTTAAAAACTGCTGTGAGCTTTGGTTACGGATACGGACCAAAGCTTATAAAACTAAAAAACAAAAAACTAAAACCAAACTTTAAAGTTGCTCTAAGCGGAAAATACACAACAAACGCCCTTTTATTTAAAATTGCTTATCCGAAAGCCAAAATTATTTACAAAAATTTCTTAGAAATAGAAAATGCTGTATTAAGTGGTGAAGTTGATGCGGGAGTCTTAATACACGAAAGCATTTTAACATTTGATGAAAGACTTGAAGTTGAAAAAGAAATATGGGACATATGGAAAGAAATGGCCGGAGATTTACCTCTTCCGCTTGGCGGAATGGCAATCAGGCGTTCAATTCCACTGCTTGATGCAATAAACTTAGAAGAAATATTAACAAAAGCCGTTAAAGTCGCTCATAATCACAAAAATATACTAGCTAAAATGTTAATTGAAAGGAATTTAGTAAGGGTTGATGACAAAACGCTTGATAAATATCTTGGACTTTATGCAAATAATAAATCAATTTCAATGGATGAAAATCAAATAAAAGCCCTAAACAGACTTTATGAAATAGGATATAAACACAATCTTACACCTTGTATGAAAGATATAAAAGAATATATGATTCCAAATGAATATAAAGAGTTAAGAAATGGAAAAATTTGATAAATGGTATAAAAAAAACGCCCTAAGCCTAAAATGCAAACCACGCACTCAAAGAGCCAGTTTTGCAAGTTTTTTTGAAGAAAATTTTAGTGACTTTAAAGGCGAAAAAATTCCTACTTTTAAAAGAGGAGAAATCTATTTTGCAAAGCTTACAAATTCGGCAAAAACCAGACCCTTTTTAATTTATCAAAATGACTATTTAAACGAAGCCTGCTTTAAAGATTTTTATCATACCGTAGTAGTTTTACCGCTAAGTGGTCAAATTTTAGGCGGAGATTATAGAATCTTGATAGAAAAAAGGGATTTAATGACAAAAACCAGCGAAATAGTCGCAACCGCTATTGGTATAATTTCTACTGGTAAAATTATATTCTCAAAAGGCATAGTTACTAAATTAAATGAAGAAGAACTAAAAAAAGTGGATTTAGCCGTTATGAAAGTATTAGGAATAAAAAATGCAGTCTGAAATAATAGCACTTGCTGTACAGGCACTTAAACTTGCTTTATTATTATCTTTACCGGCTTTGCTTGTAGGAATGATAATAGGTCTTTTAATCTCTATTTTTCAGGCAACAACCCAAATAAATGAAATGACTTTAAGTTTTGTACCCAAAATTATTGCTATTGCAGTTGTTTTAATTTTTACAATGCCTTGGATGCTAAATGAAATGATAGACTTTACAAAATATGTTTTCCATTTAATACCAACATTTTTAAGGTAAAAATTGAAATATAAAATTATTGATTTTAGTAAATTCTCATATATAAAAATTGGTCCTACAATTAAAATAAAAATAGTTGATGAATATAACTACAATAACGAATTTTTAATAGGAAACGCCACAAACACCCTAATTTCTCCTACTGCAAAAAATCTTGGTATTTTAGATGAAAGATATGATTTTATTGAATATAAAAATGGAATTTTAAGAGTTGGAGGGAAAACAAAAAACAGAAAAGTTTATAGATTTTGCAAAGAAAATAATTTAGGCGGATTTGAATTTTTAGCCCATTTACCAGGCACAATAGGAGGCAGTATAAAAATGAATGCAGGAGTAAAAAAAGAAGAAATATCAAATAATTTAGTAGCTATAAATAATAAAGAAAAAAATAATTTTGAATTTAGTTACCGTTATTCAAATATAAACGAACCTGTTTTTGAATCTATTTTTGAAATAAAAAGAAATTACGATAAAAAACTTGACGAATATCTAAAAAATTTAAGAAAAAACCAGCCAAAATTACCAAGTTTAGGAAGTGTATTTAAAAATCCAAAAGAAGATTTTGCAGGAAGATTAATTGAAAAAGTAGGAATGAAGGAAATGGTTAAAGGTGGAATTAAAGTAAGTAAAATTCACGCTAATTTTTTTGTAAATACAGGAAATGGAAGTTTTGAAGATATGATTTATTTAATAAATCTTGCAAAAAAAAGGGTTTTTGAAAAATTTGGAATAAAACTACAAAAAGAAATTAAGATTGTTTAGATTCTAATTTAGAATGAATAAAAGCAATTATTAAAAGTAAAAGTCCAAGCGTTCCCGTAACAACTTCTCCAATTTCCATAAAAATTTTTAAAAGCATAATAGCAGCTAAAATCCCGATAGCATAATGAGCTCCGTGTTCAAGATATTTGTATTCATCCAAAACACCTTTATCAATCATCCAGACTGTAAGACTTCTAACAAACATAGCACCAATACCAAGACCTAACATAATAATTAAAATATCTCCCGTAATAGCAAATGCTCCAATTACCCCGTCAAATGAAAAAGAGGCATCCAAAACTTCTAAATAGATAAGCCCCATAAGACCGTTTTTAATTCCTTCTATGCTAAGAGAAGAATTTACTCCTTTTAAAATAGAATAACTTAAAATTCCTAAAAAGTAAGCAATGGCAATTTTATAATCTTTTATATAATAAACAATTATAATTCCTAAAAGGGTTGCAACAATTAATGAAATATTTTCTACTTTTCCAAATCGCTCAGCCGTCTTTTCAACAGGTTTTAGCCATTTAATATCTTTTTTTTCAAATAAAAAATCACTAAACACAAGCCATAAAAATCCACCACCAAAGGCATAAATCATATGTTCAGTAGAAGATAAAATTTCGTGATATTTATGCGGGTTGTTTAGAGCAATTTTAATTGTTTCTAAAAAGCCAATATTTGCCGCAAGACTCACAATCAAAACCGGGAAAATAAGTCTCATACCAAATACAGCAATTACAATACCCCAAGTCAAAAATCTCTTTTGCCAAATTTTATCCATATTTTTTAATATTTTTGCATTTACAACCGCATTATCAAAAGATAAAGAAACTTCTAAAATAGTCAAAATTGCCGTTAAATACACTCCTTCCCATTTACCTAAAAAAAACGCCCCTCCTAAACCTAAAAAAGCAACTAAAAAAGAAAAAGAAAAATATTTCATCAAAAACCTTAAATTTTAAACAAATTTTCTAATTTACTTGTATCTGTTGATTTTTCTTTTTCGTCCTGAAGTTCTATTTTATATTTTGTAAGCATACTAGCTAATGTAATATTCACCCCGTTTTTTCCAATAGCTTTTGCTTTTTCTTCAGGTCCCACCTCAACATAGGCAATTCCCTTTTTTTCATCAATTTTTACATTTTTTACAATTGCAGGAGAAAGTGCTCTTGCCACATATATTTCAGGCTTATTTGAATATTCAATAACATCAATATTTTCCCCATGCAGTTCATTTGAAATAGAATTTATTCTAACTCCATTTTTACCTATAATTGTCCCTATAGGCTCTACTTGAGGATTGAGGCTACTTACTGAGACTTTACTTCTGACACCAGGAATTCTTGAGCTTGAATGTATTTTAATAATACCATCCCTTACCTCAGGAACCGCACTTTCTATTATTTTTTCTAAAAATTTAGGAGCAGTCCTACTAAGTTCTATTGTAATCCCTTTTTTATTGTCAAAATGAACATATTTTAAAAGAGCTTTTAAAACATCCCCCACTTCAAATTTTTCACCTTTTATTCTGTTTCTTCTTGGAAGCACACCTTGAACCCCATAAATTTCTATCCAGGTATTTTCTTCATCATCAACTTTTACAACTTCTCCGTTTACTATTGTATTTAGTTTTGAAATAAGTTTTCTGTAAATTTCATTTTCTAAAAGTCTTGTAATTTCTCTTTCAAATTCTCTTTGAAGTGACATAGCCCCGCTTCTTCCAAGCTTACCTAAATCAAGCTCGGCTTTTAATCTGTCTCCAAGCTGAACATTTGGATCATAATCTCTAGCTTCATCCAAATATAGATATTTTTCAGGATTTTCTAAAGCTCTATCGTCATTAATAACTTCAAAATTTTGATAAATCTTAAGCTCTGCGTTTTCTATTTCCACATCGACATCTATATCACCGCCTAATACATTTTGAGCCGTTTTTATAATAGAACGCTTAAAAGCTTCTTTTACTTCATCAAAATCAAGCCCCTTTTCATTCGCTACAAGAGATAATAAATCTAATACTTTCTCCACTTCAATCCTTTAAATTACTTTTTTAGTTATAATTTTACTAAAATTTTTGCTAAAATAATAATAAAAAGGATTTATATGAAATTAAAACTTATCGGACCTGAAAATGAAATCATAGAAAAAACTTATACAGAATTTGTAAAAGATATAAAACCAAACAGTTTTTTTTATTTTCATAAAGACACAAGCTATAAAAATTTAAAAGATTTAATAGACAAACTTGAAAAAGAAGGTTATTCTGTTTATTTCAGAGAAGTAAAATATGCACTTGATGAAGGTTCATATATGTATGAACTTCATATCATATGAAAGAGTAGAATGAAAAAGCTTTTTATAGAAACATTTGGTTGTCAGATGAATGTTAAAGATTCTGAACATATTATAGGAGAGCTTGAAGGTGAATACAATTCTACAAGCGACCCTAAAGATGCCGATTTAATCATCATAAATACCTGTTCTGTCAGAGAAAAACCTGTAGCTAAACTTTTTAGCGAACTAGGAGCCCTTAGGAAAAAGAATCCAAATGCAAAATTTGGGGTTTGCGGATGTACGGCAAGTCATATGGGTAAAGAGATAATAAAAAGAGCTCCCTATGTAGATTTTGTATTAGGAGCCAGGAATGTAAGTAAAATAAAAGAAGCTCTAAATACAAAAAAAGCAGTAATTAACGATATAGATTATGATGATACTACATATGTTTTCAAAAACACCCGCAAAAGCCCTTATAAAGATTTTGTAAATATAATGCTAGGATGTGATAAAAAATGTACATTTTGTATTGTGCCTAAAACGCGTGGAAAAGAGATATCTATTCCTATGGATATTATTTTAAAACAGATTGAAAATTTAGCAAAAGAGGGTGTAAAAGAGATAACTCTTCTTGGTCAAAATGTAAATACATATGGCAAAAGATTTAGCATTGACCATCCAAAAGTAGATTTTACAGATTTACTAAAAGAAGTCAGTAAAATTGATTGCATTGAAAGAATAAGATTTATGTCCCCTCATCCGCTTCACGCTAATGATAAATTTTTAGAAGAATTTGCCTCAAATCCTAAAATATGCAAACATATTCATTTTCCTCTTCAAAGCGGAAGCACAAAAGTACTAAAAAGAATGAAAAGAGGCTATACAAAAGAGTGGTTTTTAAACAGATGCGATATAATAAGACAAATTCCTAATGTTTCAATCACAACTGATATTATTGTAGGTTTCCCAGGAGAGAGCGAAGAAGATTTTAAAGAGACGCTTGAAGTGGTTGAAAAAGTGGGATTTGAGCAAATTTTTTCATTTGTTTATTCACCAAGACCGCTTACCGAAGCAGCGGATTTTGAAGACCAGATTGATAAAGAAGTAGCAAAAAAAAGACTTCACCAACTTCAAGATTTACATTTAAAAATTATTGATAAAAAAGCAAAAAATCATATAGGAAAAATTTATAAAGTTTTAGTAGAAGAAGAAGGGAATGGTAAAAGTGATAATTTTTTTAGTATCCAATTTGATAAAAACCCAAAATTAATTGGTAAAATAGTAGATGTAAAAATAATTGATGCAAACAGGCATTCATTAAAAGGAAAAGTAATATAAAAAAAATTATCATATTTTTAGTTTTAGTTATTATTTTTATAATAGGATATTTTACATTCAATCCATCATATAGGATATCAATGGAAGCTAAATATTTTTTTGAAATGGGAAATTATGAAAAAGCATATAGATTAGCAAGTGAAGCTTATAATCTAAATCCATACAACCGTATGGCTTTTACAATAAAAACACAATCTAAAATTTCAATAAAATGGCAACATTTTATAAATGATGCAAATACTTATTTTAAAAAAATTGAAAAAATTGCCGATAAAAAAACTATAACCAAAAAAGATAAACTAAGAGTTAAAATAATGCTTGAAATATTAAATGAAGAATATAAGACCTTGACACCGTCTATTTTATTACCAAAAAATTTAAAACAAAAAGCAAAAGAAAAATATATAAAGGCAAAAAAACTATATGAACAACTTTTTAGTTAGTGAAATTAATAAATTTTTAAATTATGTTAAAAAAACAAAATCCAAACAGACTTTTAGGACATATGAAAGTGTTCTAAATGAAGCCGTTAAATTTATAGAGCTTGAAGATAATTATTTAGATATAACACCTTACAGACTTCAAATAGCAAAACAAAACAAAAAAACAATAGCAAAAAAAATATCAACACTTAGAAGTTTTTTGGAATTTTTAAAAAACGATGGTTATAAATTCAAAATTGTAGGAGATGAGCATATAAAAGTTCCTAAAACTCTTCCAAAGCCTGTAAGTATGGAGCATATAAAAGAAGCCCTAAAAATTGCAAATATAGAAGAGTTTAGCGTTATTATGGTCATTTTTTCTCTAGGGTTAAGAATTAGTGAAGCCTCTAACATCAAACTTGCTGATATTGGAGATGATTGGATAAGAATTACCGGAAAAGGCAACAAAACAAGAATGCTGCCTGTTCATCCGAAATTAAAAGAGATAATTAATAAATATATAGAGCTTTTTTCTCCAAAAGTATATCTGTTTGAAAAAGATGGGATTAAACTAAACGATGCAAAGCTTAGATATATTGTTCAAAAACCTTTTAAAAAAACAGGTATTCATGTAACCCCACATCAGCTAAGACACTCATTTGCCACATATATGCTTGATAATGGAGCAAGAATTACAGATGTAAGTGAACTTTTAGGACATGAATTCATTTCCACAACGCAGATTTATACGAAGCTTAGCGATTCATTGAAACTAAAAAATTACTTAAAAGCACATCCGCTATGTTCTTAGAAAGATTTATAAAAAAAGCTTTTATAAGTTTTTATGAAGATGATAGTAAATATAAAATACTTATAGAAATAATTAAAAATGATAAACTTATAGAATCCCAAATTAAAGAATTAAATGATAAAAAAGAATTAAAAGAATTAATAAAAGAGATAAAAGAAGATTACCCTCAACACTATATCTCCACTTTTTTACAAACTATAAATCAAGGAGTAGTCCCAAGCTGCAATAAACAAGAATATTTAAAAAGAGAAATTGAAATTGAAAATATAAACTATATTTGTATCAAAAACAGATACTCTTTTTTTGTTTCTATGTATGATTTGGTAAAACTAAAAAAAGAGTATAATTTTAATATAGATTTTATTTTTTCTATTTTTGCACCTATTGACATTTATGCCAAAAAAAAAGACAATTATATGTATGTACTCATTTTAAATAATCAAATTACAATTATTGCTTATAAAGAAAATATTCCAATATATGCAGATATATCTTTTATAGAAAAAAATAAAATTTCACAAGAAGAGCCTGAAGATGTAGAACTTTTAGAAGATATTGACATAGAAGAAGAAATTTCAGAAGATATAGAAGAAGAAGCGGAGAATATGGAGTTAGAAGAATCTAAAAATGATTTAGAAAAAACAGAAACTGAATTTCAAATTATAGAAACTTTAAAAAAATCAATTAAAGAATATTATGAACATTATTCAGATGATTTTTTAGAAAAAATAATACTTTTAGACACTATTGAAATGGGTGATACAATAAAAAAACTTATAGAAGATGAGCTTTTAATGGATAATGAAATAGTAAAATTTGATTTATTAAAAACACTTAACTCCCTTGCAAAAGGTGAAATAAATGTATAGTTTCACTAAGGCTAAAAAAAAGAATTATTTTAAAGAAGATACGAAATTATGGCTTATATTTTATTTCATTTCTGTATTTTTATATGTCTCTTTTGCTCTGTTTTTACTTGTAAAATCTTATTTTTATACTAAATATTATCAAAGCAATAATCAAAACATTATGATTTTGAATACAAAAATTTCTTCTTTAAGTTTACAAAAAGAAAATATAAAACTTCAAAAGACCCTTTATGAAAATATTATGGTAAAAAATTCTTTAATAAAAGATTCTATTAAAAATCTTCTTGATTTAATTCCTGACCCAATTACACTTAATAAATTTTTATTAAAGAAAAATTCTTTAATAATCTATGGAATAACACCTACAAAAGATGTTTATAATCTTTTGATGTTACCTCCTCTTGAATCTATTTTCAGTAATACAAAAACTATCTTTTATCAAATGCCAAACGGATGGTATAAATTCAAATCAATCAATACATTAAAGGGCAATAATGAAACTGCCTTCAATTAAATTTAAATTACCTAAACTTAAAATTTATGGAATAGATGTAATCAAAAATGCTCTTTTTTTTACTTTTTATATTATTTTAACGCTTTTTATTATAGCTTTTATAATGGCTCCAAGTATAAAAGAATTCAAAAGCACAAAAAATGCCTATTTTTTATCTGAACAGGAGTTTGAAAACACAAAACAGACTTACCAAAGCATTTTAGAAAAATTAACCAAACTTCAAAATCAAAATCAAAAAATTTTAAATGCCTTTAAAAGAAATTTTAACAAAAACAATTTCAAACTTTTTGCAAAAAATTATATAAATATAATAAAAATAACAAAACAAAACACCACACCATACAAAGATAAATTTATAAAAACATCATATATGATAACAGCACAGATTAAATCTCCAAAAAATTTTTATGATTTTGTAGATAATATAAAAAATTATAAAAACATTATAAGAGTATATTTCCCTATAGATTTTGAAAAATCAAATAAAGAAATTAATCTAACATTTAAAATAGAACATTATAAACTAACGGCAAAAGCCGAAGAAAAAGCCCACTGAAAATTATATCCGCCAAGCTCACCCGTTACATCCAAAACCTCCCCTGTAAAATAAAGACCTTTAATTTTTTTACTTTGCATATTACAATCAATTTCATTTAAATCCACACCTCCTTTTGTAACTTCTGCCCTTTCAAATCCAAAAGTACCGGCAGGTGCAAATTGGTAATCTTCAAGAAATTTTAATTTCTCCCACTCATTTGATTTTAAATCTTTTAATTTTTTATCTTTAATATTTACAATATTTAAAAACTCTTTAATAAATCTTTTAGGTAAAGGAAGCTGTGTTGAAATTTGTTTATCTTTGTTTATAAGATATTTTTTAATACTTTTTAAAAAACTAATCTCAATAAATCCCTTCTCCCACCATAAAGATGCGTTTAAAATCCCAGGACCTGTAATTCCCTTGTGTGAAAAGAGAATATTTTGATTAAATTTTTTATCTCCTACCCTAACTTCCGCATTAAAAGAAATACCACTTAAATTTTTAAACCAGCTTTCACTTTTTTGGACGGTAAATCCTACAAGAGCCGGTTTTGGCGTTATAATTTTATGACCAAAATGTGAAGCAATTTTATATCCGATATCACTGGCTCCTAGTTTTTTAAAACTAATTCCACCAGTTGCAACTACAATATTTTTGGCTTCAAAAATCCCTTTATTTGTATAAACTTTAAAACTTTTTTCATATTTAACATCTAAAATTTCAGTGTTTAATCTAATATTTTTTTTAAGTCTATTTTCAAAAAAATTTTTTAAAATAAGTGAAGAAGAAAAGAAATATTGATTTTTTTTAAGCTCTTTTATTTCTAAATTATTTTTTTTAAGCCAATTGAGTAAATCTTTATTATCAAATTTTTTAAAAACTTCTTTTATAAATTCACTCTCACCTTTATAATTATTACTACTTAAAATTTTATTTGTAATATTACATTTTCCACCTCCGCTTACTTTTATTTTAGCTCCTGTTTCACTGTTATGTTCTAAAATTAAAAATTTTTTATTTTTAAGCAAACTTCCTAAAAAAAGCCCGCTGGCCCCTGCTCCTAAAATCAAAACATCAAACATTAAACACCTTTTTGATAAAATTATACTAAAAAGGAATTTTATGAAAATAAGAATTTATTATGACGCCACGGATACAGGTGGAATTGTTTATCATACAAAATATTTGGAGTTTTGCGAACAGGCAAGAAGCGAAATATTTTTTTCTAATAATATATTTTTTGAAAATGAAGGTTATGTGGTTAAAAATTTAGAAGCCAATTTTATAAAATCTGCAAAACTTGGAAATATAATAGAAGTTAAAACTATCATAAAGGAAATAAAAAGCGCTTCTTTAAATATAGTTCAACAAATTTATAAAGAAGACACAAAAATTTTTGAAACAAATATAAAACTAGTCTATTTAAAAAACGGCAAAATATCCAAAATTCCACAAAAACATATAAAGATTTTGAATGAATACAAAAACTAAAGGAAATCTTGCAGAAGATAAGGCATGTGAATTTTTAATTAAAAAAGAATATAAAATATTAAAAAGAAATTTTTATTTTAAAGGTGGTGAAATTGATATCATTGCTTTTAAAAATCACACAATTCATTTTATAGAAGTGAAAAGTGGCAGCAGTTTTGAGCCTATTTTCAATATCACACCTTCAAAAATAAAACGAATAATAAAAGGTGCAAATATTTATATGCAAAAAACAAAATTAAACAAAGCTTTTTGTATTGACGCATTAATTATAAAAGATAATAATATTGAACATATTAAAAACATAACATTAATATAAAAGGA
>JALUWM010000014.1 GCA_027019465.1 Campylobacterales bacterium | reverse complement strand
AAAATTCCATAAAGTTTATTGAGTTCAAAAATAGTTTTTGTGTATGTATAAGTTTTTCCCGTTCCTGTTTCCATTATTATATCAATGATGTTACTTTTACCTTTTACCTTTCTTTCAATACTATTTTGCTCTTGTAAATCTCCAATATTATGGACATATCTAAAATCAGCATTTGTATTAAATACTGGATTTATACATTCTTTATTTACTCCCTGTGGTTTTTCTATTTGAACACCATCAAAAACACCAACAGTTGATTTTACTGCTTGAGTTTGATGTTCTAAATTTTTTTCAAAATTAAATCTTGCCATATTAATACCTTGTTATAAAATCAATATCTATATGCTTTTTATTTGCATAAGATTTTACATTTTCTGCAATTTCTCTTAAACTTTTAGATTCAAAGTTATATCCAAAAGCAATAATTGTTGCTGGGTTAAAATCTTTATTTTTATCTATTTCTTCTAAAAGTTTTTTGAGATTTTTTGTTGTAAAGCCTTTATCTACAAGATAAAGTTTATTATCAAAATAATATCCTGTATAACCATCTAAATCTATCTCTTTTAAATCCTCTGTTAAAGCAATGCCATCATAAGTTTTCCAAGTGGTTAAAAGGATTTTCAAGTCTTCATCAGATAATTTACTTTCATCAAAAAGTGTTTGTTGTGGGTCAAATTCTTCTGCTTCAAAATTATAGTCTTCCCAAATAGGTATTGTTTCAAAAATCTTAAATCCAAAATCTACATTTGATAAATCTTTATCTTTATTCTCTTCTTTTATTTTTTTACCTGCACGAATAAGTCTTTCTTTTGTAATTTCAAAAATTGTTGGATTTTCTACTTTTAATTCATTTTTTACAAAATCATAAGCGGTTTTGTTTTTCTTTGGGTCAATCTCTTCTGGAAGTTGCACTAAAATATATTTTCTATTTCCTCCATCTTCGGCATTTAGTTGCATTACTGCATCACCTGTTGTTCCTGAGCCTGCAAAGAAGTCAAGGATAAGGTCATTGTTTTGAGTTGCAACTTGTAAAATATATTTAATATATTCAACTGGTTTAGAGTATTGAAATACTGCTTTATTATCAAAAATATTTTTGATATATTTATTTGATTGAGTAGTTGAAAATTTAGAAATTACCCCTAATGGTTGTATTTTTCTTCCATCAATAATATTTCCATCTTTATCAACATTAAGATATTGTTTTGTATATACAGCCCAATTATTATTCTTGTCTTTTTTAATAACTATAAAATCATTTTTTATACCCCATTCTAATTTGTCTTTTCCCCATCTCCAACGAGAAACTTTTTCACCATTTTTGTTTGGATAAATTTCTGTTCCATCTGGTGCTTCTATTGGATAATCAAGTGATTTAATATATCCCAAACTAGCACTATCTAATTTTATAAGTTGATATTTTCCTCTTTCTTTTTCATATTTATCACTTAATTTATATCTTTCTATATCTTCAACTGGTAAACCTCTTATTTTTAATAAATCTTTATTTTTTGAATAAACTAAAATATATTCGTGCTTTATTCTAAAATGTTTACTATCTGAACTTCCTCCACCTTCCTTGTTTTCCCATATAATTTCTGCAACAAAATTCTCCTCCCCAAAAATCTCATCCATTAAAAGTCTTAATTGTGCTACTTCATTATCATCAATTGACACAAAAATAACTCCATCATCTTTTAAAAGTTGTTTTGCAATATAAAGTCTTGGATACATAAATGTTAGCCAAGCAGAGTGAGAATTGCTTTTACTTTGTGTAAATTCTAAAATTCTTTTTGCTTTATCTTCATCTATTCCTGCAAGTTTTGATAATTCTTTAAAGTCAAATTTTCTATCATCTTGATATACAAATCCATCACTTCCTGTATTGTAAGGAGGGTCAATATAAATCATTTTGATTTTTTCATAATAAGCATTTGATAAATGTTTTAAAACTTCTAAATTATCTCCCTTAATCAAAAGATTTTGAGAGTTTTTATTTTTCTTGTTCCACTTTTCATCTTCTTTTAAAAGTGTTGTTGCTTCATCACTTGCTAAAAGTCTTGAATAACTTTTTCCTAACCAATCTAAGCCATAAGATTCTTTAGAAAAATCAATTTCAATATTTTCTAAAAACTGTTTTTTCCATTGCATTAAACTTTTAGGCAATACATTATTCTCTTTTGCTATTTGATTTAGAGTTTTTTCATTCTTTAAAACTTCTAATACTAATTTAACTTTAAATTCAGTGCTAAATTGTCTTTTCTTATTACTCATTTTTATATCCTTAAACTTTTTTTATTTTTTACTTTTTTTCTATATTTTAACATTTTTTATTTGGTCTTTTTCTTAGGGGTATTATATATTATACATAAAAAACTTTTCAATATCAAAGTTTTTATATTTATAGTCTATTCTCATTTCCTTTCCTTTAAAATGAATTTTTTAAATTATAAAATTCAATCAAGCTATTTTGTGTCGTTTGTGATACAATTAGCAAAAAGGCTTTGAATGAAAGCAAAAAACTACACCAAAACCCTCTCAATTCTGCTTGATTTGATAAACAGGTTTTATACGGGTGAGAATTTAACCACTGCTGATATAGAAAATATATACGGTATTTCAAAACGCTCGGCTCAAAGATATATTGGGTATTTAAAAGAAGCCGGGTTTAAAATAAACAGCAAAAACAGAAAATATTATCTTGAAAATATTATTGACGAAGATAAAGAAATGATATTTGAAGCAATTGAATCCATAGCAAAAAACGCCGGAATAGAAAAAGAAATATTGCCCCTGCTTAAACAGCTTAAACTTATAAGCGAGGAAAATATCTTTTATTCCAAGCTTGACATTGAAAAAATTAAGCCAGTAACTTTCAGAAAAATTGAAGAAGCCATAAAAAACAGAAAACTCATCAAAATGAAATACAAAATGGATAATGAGCTTTACGATATGGAAATAAAGCCTCTTAAAATTTCAAACTTTGAAGGCTACTGGTATGTAAATGCCCTAAATCATCAAGACAACTACAGGGCATACCATATAAAAAGCATAAAACATTTAGAAGTTACAGATGACAGTTTTGAAGTTAAAGAAGATATTTTAAAAAATTTAGATAAAGCCGTAAACATCTGGTACGACCCGACTGCTAAGCCTTTTACGGTGGAACTTTTTGCTGATGAATATGCAACAAAATATCTTGAAAGAATTCCGATTTCCAAAACCCAGCAAATCATAAAAAACAATGACGGAACTTCAACAATTTATCTTGAGATAACCCACACAAACGAAATAATCAGGAAAATTTTAATGTGGATTCCTAATTTAAAAGTAATTGAACCAAAATGGCTGAAAGAAAAAATCGAAGGTTTAATAAAAGAGTATTTTACCTCAATTTGTTAATTGAAGATTATATATGGAAAAAATAAAAAAAATTTATGTTTTTAGTCTTTTACAGCAAACAATAGTGTTATAATTTTGTAGTATATATAATATTTTTGCTTAGGTGAAGTTGGTTTATCAGGTAAGGTCATTTGAATTAAACCTTTTTTAATCATTTTATCTAAAATCTCTTTTAAATATTTTCTATCTTTAATTCAAATGAATTCTCCAATTTCAACATATAAGCCCTTTTTTAGGACTATTTTATATTATTTTTTATGACGACACAAAAGAAGTGATTTTGTGTAGATTTTTGAAGTAAAATTTGCATTTAAAATATTATAATGAACCACTTGCAGATGATCTGGCTACAATAAATAGGTCACAGAAATGATAGAATGTGTTAATAAAAAAGTAGTGAAGGAAGAGAAATGGCAAGAGGCAAAAAATATACTCAGGAATTTAAAGATTCAGCAATACAATTAGCTTTGAACAGTAAAGATTCAGTTCGTAAAATAGCAAAAGATTTGGAAATAAGTGAAAAGACACTTTATAGTTGGTTAAGAGATTACAGAAAAAAAACATAATTTAGAAGTTTTACATCCAACATCTAAAAAATCTTTATCTATTGAAAGCATTGAAGAGGAAAACAGAAGATTACGCAGGGAAAATGCTCAGCTAAAGAAAGAAAAGGAAATATTAAAAAAGGCAGCGGCGTACTTTGCAAAAGAAAGGATGTGAAGTACGCATTTATAAAAGAGTATTCAAATCAGTTTAGCATAAAATTAATGTGCAGGGTTTTTAAAGTATCAAGAAGTTGTTATTATAGATGGCTAAGTATTGAAAAGCAAGAAGATAGAAAGTTAAATAATTTAATTAAAAATATTTTTGAAACATCAAATTCAACATATGGGACAAGAAGAATAAAACAACAATTA
>JALUWM010000013.1 GCA_027019465.1 Campylobacterales bacterium | reverse complement strand
TTAGCTCCAAAATTAGAGATGGATTTAATATTTTTATTTTTTGCTAAAACTTTTATTTTGATTTTATCAATAAAATTTTGAGTTTCTTTATCCACTTTACCAAACCTATCTACTATCTCTTTTTCTATTTCATAAACCTCATCGAGACTTTTTGCCTTAGATAATCTTTTATACAAATCAAGCCTTAGCCTATCTTCTTTCACAACTTCGTTTGAAATATAAGCATTTATATTAAGTTTAACTTCAACATCGCTAATTTTTTCTTTTTTGCCAAGCATCTCTTTTAGGGTGTCTTCAAGCATTTTTATATAAAGGTTATAGCCAACTCCCTTAATCTGTCCTGACTGCTGGGCGCCTACAATATTTCCCCCGCCTCTAATTTCCAAATCTTTCATTGCTAAAACCTGACCGCTTCCAAGAAATGAGTTTTCTTCAAGCGCAATAAGTCTTTTTTTAGCATCTTCGCTTAAATTTTCTTTATCTTTTACTAAAAAGTAAGCATATCCTTCATATTTTCCTCTTCCAACCCGTCCTCTTATTTGGTGTAAATCCGCAATTCCAAAATTATCGGCATTTTCCACTATTACGGTATTTACATTTGGGATATGAATACCGCTTTCGACTATTGTGGTAGTCAAGGCTAAATCATATTTTCCGTTTATAAAATCGACTAAACCTTTTTCTATTTGAGAAGGGGTTAATTTTGCGTGAAGGACTAAAATTCTAAGATTTGGCAAAATATTTTGAAGCTCTGCTTTTTTTTGCTCAATATAGGCAATATTGTTATAAATATAAAAAACCTGCCCTCCTCTTCTGATTTCCCTAAAAATTGCCTCTTTTATTAAATTTTCATCCCACTCTTTTACAAATGTTTTGGTCTCTTTTTTACCTTTTGGAGCACTTTCAAGGATTGAGATGGACTTTACCTCGCTAAGGGCTAAATTAAGCGTTCTAGGAATTGGCGTTGCAGACATCGAGAGCATATGGATATTTTGGGCTATTTCTTTTAGTTTTTCTTTTTGTTTTACACCGAATTTATGCTCTTCATCAATGATTAAAAGCCCTAAATTTTTATATTCTACATTAAGCCCGGCGTGAGTTGAGATTAAAATATCAATTTCGCCTTTTTTTAGTTTTTCTAAAATCTCTTTTTTTTCTTTACTTGAAGTAAATCTGTCAAGCTTTGCTATTTTTATATCACTATCTTTAAATCTCTCTTTAAAGCTCTCATAGTGTTGATTAACCAAAATTGTTGTAGGAGCTATAACCGCCACCTGATAACCGCTTTTTGCCACAACAAAACTAGCCACCATAGCAACTTCTGTTTTGCCAAACCCGACATCTCCGCTTAAAAGTCTGTCCATAACTTTTGTTTTAAAATCGTTTATAATCTCTTCAATGGCTTTTTTCTGGTCAGGCGTGTGTGTAAAAGGAGCTGCGTTTATAAATTCTCCCGCTCCTTCAAAATTAAGCTTTATTGGTTCAATTACTTCCCTTTTTGCCGCAAGTTTAATAATATCAGCTGCTATTGCAAAAACTTTTTCTTTTACTTTAATTAATTTTTTAGCAAAACTACCTTTTCCAAGTTTATCAAGGGTAGGAATTACACCGCCTGGGGCGATATATCTTTCTATTTTATCCAGATTTTCAACAGGAAGTAAAAGTTTATCTTCATTTGCATATAAAACTTCGGCAAATTCTCCTGTTTTTCCTAAAACTTCCATTTTTTTAAGTCCGTTAAATTTACCTATCCCGTGGGATTCGTGAACTACAAAATCCCCTTTTTTAAGCTCATCTAAAATTAAATCGCTTCTTTTTCTTTTGTTAAATTCAGGAGGATTTAGGGAAATAATTATTTTATCTTCACAAATTATATTAACTCTTGCATCACTTTTTATCCATTTAGTTAGCGGTTTATTAAGTTTTACAAAATCTAAAATATCCTTTTGTTTTAATAAAACTTCATTTTTAGCAAGAATTTCTATTTTTTTATTTTTGTTAAACTCTAAAAATTCTTTAATATTATTTATTTTTAAATCTTTACATTTTTTAGCCTCTGGGATAATTTCGGCTTTAAAAATATAAGGGTTAATTTCTTTATGAAACTCTTTGTATTCCTTAATTTCTTGTGTTAAATCATTTGTTAAATAAAAATTATCTAAATATTCACGCTCTAAATACCAAAATCCAAGGGAATAAAAATCTTTATAAAAACTGGCAAATTCACTTTTTCTTATTTTTTCTTCAATTTCTTTGTATTCATCCTCTTCAAGTGCTGCAATAGCCGGAATTATTGTAAATTCATCTATTTCATCAAGACTTTTTTGGGTAGTTTCATCAAAAATTCTAATACTCTCAATCTCCACATCAAACAAAGAAATTCTAAAAGGTCTGTCATAATTTATAGGCCAGATATCAATAACATCGCCCCTTAGGCTCATTTCGCCTTTTTCGCTTACAATATCCACATTTTCATATCCCCAAAAAAAGAGTTTCTTTTTAAATTCATCTAAATTAAGCTCTTCTCCAATAGAGATTTTAAAAGCTTTATAATATCTTTTTACAGGCAGTTTTTTCAAAATTGTGCTGTAAGGAGAGATAAAAAAAGCCCCTTTATAAAATTTATATAAAGCGTTATTAAGCCCAAATATTTCACTTCTAAAACTTCTTAAATCATCTCCTAAAACAGCTCTAAAATCTGGAAAAAGAGTAAAAGGGATATTTAAATATTTATAAACTTCACTTATTTCTAAGCTTTCTTTAAAATTAGCGCTAACAATAGAAGATTTATTATTGCTTAAAAACTCATAAACTCTTGCTTGCATTATACCCTCTTAAAAATTCTTCAACTACGCTAAAACTTCCAAAAACAAGCATAGGTTTTTTAATTTCTTTAAACTCTTCAAACTCAATTCCTAAATCTTTAGCAACACTTTTTATTTTATTTTTATCTTCTATTCTTTCGTTTTTTACATCGATTAAAAAAAGCTTATTGATTTTTGGTTTTAATATTTTTAAAATCTCTTCATAATTTTTATCTTTGTAGGTGTTATAGACTAAATTTACTTTTTTATCTAAGCTTTTTACTATTGCCCTTGCCGCTAGCGGATTATGTCCTACATCAATAAATAAATCTTTTTCAATCTCTTCAAATCTTCCTTTAAGTCTTAAATCTTCAATATCTTTTATACTAAAACCAATACCTTCTTTTTTTAAAAAGCTCATTGCTAAAAGATAATTATCAAATAAAAACTCGGGAAATTTAAAATTAGACTTTAATTCTTCTATCTCTTTATCTTCAAAAAATTCTAAGTAATCATAAATTTTGGCATTTGGTTTTAATTTCTTAGCCCACTCTTTAATTTTCCATTTTTGAAAGCCTATTATCGCTTCTTTTTCTATGCTTCTAAGTTTTGTAGCGGCAATTTTTTCAATGCTTTCTCCTAAAAAATTTTGGTGGTCAATATCTATTGGAGTTATAAGAGAAATTTTTTTATCAAAAACATTAGTAGCATCAAATTCACCTCCAAGCCCGGCTTCCATAATAACAAAATCAAGCCCCTCAAATGCAAAAGCGGCTAAAAGCGTCGTATATTCAAAATAACTCAAAGCCTCTATTACATTTTGAGGCAAAAGTTTTTGAAGTTTTAAATGCACTTCTTCAAGCTTTTCATCATTTATACTTTTTCCATTAATCCAGATTCTTTCATTAAATTTTAAAATATGAGGAGATGTATAATGCCCTACATTGTAACCTTTTTTTAAAAGAGTATGAGCTAAAAATCTGCCTGTACTTCCTTTACCGTTTGTACCTACAATGTGAATAACTGGTTTTAAATTTAGTTTATCTTTTATTAAATTATAAGCATTTGGCATTCTTTTTAAATCTATTTTTTTATAAAAAAGAGGCTTTTTTTCTAAAAACTCATTTACACTCATCATCTGCACAAACCCTATTTCTTCCGTTTTTCTTAGCAAGATATAGTCTTTCATCTGCTTTTTTTAACACTTCCTTAGAAGAATTAACCTCTTTTCTGTTTGCAATACCGGCTGAGACTCTTACATTAATTCTTGTGTTTTTATACATAAATTTTGTCTTGGAGATAATTTCTCTTAATTTTTCAGCAAATTTATATGCACCTTTTTTATCTGTATTAGGAAGTATTGCCACAAATTCTTCTCCTCCAAATCTTCCAATCATATCAATATCTCTTGCATATCTTCTAAAAAGAAGTCCTAAGGATTTTAAAATTACATCTCCTGCATCGTGTCCATATGTGTCATTAATATTTTTAAAATGGTCAATATCAAAAAAAACAACTGAATAATTTGTTTTATATCTTTTATAAACATTCTCTTGTTTTTGAA
>JALUWM010000012.1 GCA_027019465.1 Campylobacterales bacterium | reverse complement strand
AGACATACCAAGTGTAAATGGCACGAAAAAGAAATGGAACAACGCTGTCATTGCGAACTGGGCTCTTGCCCATTCGATCATACTCATATGATCCATTGCTATTCCTCCTTTTTTTGCTTAAATGACGGTGTTCCTGTGATTTGATTAATATAGAGCTGCTGTCTAACTTGAGGGTTTTTTACCTCTCTATTTAATGTAGGCATTAAAAAAGCTCTAATAACCACAAAAATCACCACCAATTTAATTAGAATAATTACCCAAAGCTTACGCCCAAGGTCTGACAGATTTTTAAATCCGTCTATGTAAAAGAATAAAATCCGTTTAAACATAAGCCCTCCTTTGAGGCTACCAAAAATTATATATCATTTTTTACTTATAGTCAATAATTTTTTAATATAAAGTTAATTAATTGTATCAAATTTACATAAAAAAAGAGAATTTAAGAAGAAGAAAAGAAGAAAAAGAGATTAATCTACTTTAACTTCTTTTACATCACTTTCCCAAAGACCGTGTTTTGTACAGTAAGCCATTGCAGTAAGTTTTAGATTTTTTTTAGGAATAATATAAAAGTCAACTTCAACATGCTCTTTTTCATTTGCAAGTGTTCCAGGTGTAAAAGTAGCCTGTCCTAAAAGTGTTTCTCCATTCCATAGTTGAACATAAGCGATATAATGATCAAAATCATCCGGATGAGAATATTCGTTTCCAACTTTTACTTTAACTTTAAATTTTTCACCAGCTTTTGCTGTATCTTCACAATGAACAAAAGGTGAATGTCTGTCGATGTAATCTTTTTTTGCTTCTCTGTCTATTTGAGAAATATCTTGATATCTGTTAATTTTTGGCATATTTGCCTCCTTTTGGTAAAATTTGTAAAGCTATTATAACAAAAAAAAATAAAAAAGACAAAATTTATCTGTTATTAAAAGGAAATAAATGAAAAAAATAGAAATTTTTACAGACGGAAGTTCCCTTGGAAATCCTGGAGCTGGGGGATGGTGTGCAATTTTAAGATACAAAAACAATGAAAAAACAATAAGCGGGGGAGAAAAATACACTACTAATAATAAAATGGAACTAACTGCCGTTATAGAGGCGCTTAAAGCTTTAAAAGAACCGTGTGAAATAGAACTTTATTCTGATTCTATTTATGTTTTAAAAGGTATTAACGAATGGTTAGAAAACTGGATTAAAAAAGATTTTAAAAAAGTAAAAAATATTGAACTTTGGAAAAATTTTTTAGAAATTTCAAAACCACATATAATACATATAAACTGGGTAAAAGGACACAGCGGACACAAAGAAAATGAAATTTGTGATAAAATTGCAAAAAAAGAAGCATTAAAAAGGAAAAATCAGTGTTAATTTCTCAAAAAGAGATTATAAAATATTTAAAGAATGTTCCACCTGTTCCAGAAAATGTTAAAAAAGCACTTGAATATTTAAAAAATGGAGATTTAAGAAATGCCGCATTAGAAGCACAAAATGATTTAATTTTAAAAAAAAGAATAGAAGATGTTGTAAATTCCGCTTATTATGCTCTTCCAAACAAAGTAAACGATATGGTTCAGCTTTTTGCAATGCTTGGAATGGAAAAGTCAAAAAGTCTTATCTTTTCTTATCTTGTTTCACTGCTTGAACCTAAAGAATGGGGAATTTTTAATATAAATTTTTTTGATTTTCAAGCACTTTTTATGCACGAATTTGAAAAATATATGATAATTGAATTTGATGAAAAAACATATAAAGAATATGCAGATATAGGGGCTATTATACCTGCTAGTATATGTGTTTGTGATTCTCTTTTAGGAACTAAAAAAGAAGATGTAGAACTTCTTATGTCAAATGCCCCTTTGGAATATGGGACTATAATAAAAAGAATGAGCGGTATCGGATTATTTGGTATTGCAGCCAAAATTGCCGAAATTTGGGGGCTTAAAAAAGAAAAAGCAGATGTTTTAAACAACTCAGAATGCGGCGGAAAATGTAAAGATAAAATTGCCGCACTGATTCATTTGATCTTTTTTTCTATTGTAAGTAAAAAACAGTTTTTGGATTTAAATTCTTTAATAGAGTTTAATCCAGAGTGCATAAACTTAATACCAAAAACATACGAAAGGATAATAAATGGTAGCTGAAGATTTGCAAAAGAGTTTGGGGTATCAGTTTAAAAATGAAAAATTGATAACCGAGGCTCTGACACATAGAAGTTATTCAAAAAACTTCAACAATGAAAGACTGGAATATTTAGGAGACGCTGTTTTGGATTTGATAGTAGGAGAATATCTTTATAAACTTTTCCCTGAATCTGAAGAAGGAATGCTCTCAAAACTGAGAGCCGCTCTTGTAAATGAAGATTCTTTTACAAAACTTGCACAAAAACTAAATCTGGGTAAATATATTTTTTTATCTGCCGCAGAAGAGAATAACGGTGGAAGAGAAAAACCTTCCATCTTATCAAGTGGATTTGAAGCACTCATAGGAGCGCTTTATCTTGAAGCTGGATTTGAAAAAGCAAAAGAACTTTCTTTAAAACTTTTAAAAGAAGTTTTCCCTATAATCACTCCGGAAGAACTTTTAAAAGATTATAAAACAACTCTGCAAGAAATTACACAGGCCTATTTTGGAGTAGTCCCGGAATATAAACTTCTTAGCGCAAAAGGACCTGACCATAAAAAAGAGTTTGAAATAGGTGTTTTTATTCATGATAAAGAATATGCAAAAGCAACAGGAAAAAGCAAAAAAACAGCCCAACAAGAAGGTGCAAGGGTTACTATTAAAAGACTTAAAAAAGAGCTTGGGATTTAGTTGATGTGTGGATGGGTAGATGTGTGGATGAGGGAATAGGAGTGGAGAGTTTATTGTTATAAGTTTTGAATGTTGAATTTTGAGTTTTAAGTAATTTAATAGTGCAAAAGGATAAAAATGTTTAACAGTTTTGGAGAAATTTTCAGATTTACAACATTTGGAGAATCTCACGGAAAAGCTATAGGAGTGGTAATAGACGGAGTGCCTTCGGGAATGGATTTTGATGAAGAATTTTTAATAAATGAACTTGACAGAAGAAGACCGGGTAAAAACCGCTTTGCAACTGCTAGAAAAGAGTTGGACACACCTGAAATTTTAAGCGGAATTTTTGAAGGTAAAACAACAGGCACTCCTATTGCCATAGTAATTTTCAATAAAGACCAAAAAAGCAAAGATTATGGCAATATAAAAGATATTTTCCGCCCAGGTCATGCTGATTTTACCTATTTTCATAAATATGGTATAAGAGATTATAAAGGTGGAGGAAGAAGCAGTGCAAGAGAAACTGCCGCAAGAGTTGCCGCCGGAGCTGTAGCTAAAATGATTTTAAAAGAATTTAACATAAAAATTGAGGCCGGAACTGTTGAAATAGGTGGTATTAGAGCCCAAAATTTAGACTATGAATATGCTAAAACTTCTCCCCTTTTTGCACTTGATAGTAAAATAGAAAAAGAATGGATAAATATTATAGATAAAGCAAGAAATGAGCATAATTCCCTAGGAGGCGTTGTAAAACTAAAAATAGAAAATTTACCAATAGGATTAGGAGAACCGGTTTATTATAAACTGGATAATATTTTAGCATCGGCAATGGTCAGTATAAATGCAGTAAAAGGTATTTACATAGGAAACGCTAACTCACATAAACTAACAGGCTTTAACAATAATGATGAGATAAGCAAAAACGGCTTTTTAAGCAATAATTCCGGCGGTGTGCTTGGAGGTATAAGTAATGGGGAAAATATTGAACTTGAAATCTATTTTAAACCTACTCCATCTATTTTCAAACCTCAAAAATCTATTGATATTTATGGAAATGAAGTGGAAGTAAATCTAAAAGGCCGCCACGACCCAATAGTAGCTATTAGAGGAAGCGTAGTAGCAGAAGCTATGGCAGCCTCAGTGGTCGTTGATATGTTAATGTTAAATGCGACAAGAACTATTGATAAATTAAAAAAAATTTATCAATAAATATGAATGGCAAGCCAAATAGCTGTTTTTTTTGTTTTAAGTAAAGTATGAGGGGTGTTTGCCGGAATAAATAAAAAATCTCCACTTTTTAACTTTTTAATTTCCCCATTTATCTCTATTTTTGCACAACCTTTAAGCAACACTACAAATTCATCTTCTTTTTGACAAAATTCCTGGGGAGTTTTTAGTGTATTTGAGACAATTTTTTTAATTTCAATATTCTTATGCTTTAAAATTATTTCAAAAATTTCTTTATCTAAACTGGGTAACTCTTCTATTTCAAATAAATTCATAATTTCCTCTTTTTTTCTAAGCCCGTTCGAGAAAGGGATAAAAGAAGGTAGAAGTAAAGGGAATTTTTGGAACAGAAATTGTTTGCAAAATTAAAAAGATTTAAAGGCTTGAAATGAAAGGCGAGAAATATCAAATAA
>JALUWM010000011.1 GCA_027019465.1 Campylobacterales bacterium | reverse complement strand
TTTTTTTGTTTGTGTGTCACTCATTTATCACTGACTCCTTGTAGAATATATATACTTGGATGACACATAATATAGCTATCATCTATCTTTCCTAAATCCACAAAACCAATTTCTTTGTAATATTGTTTTAGTTTTAAAGTATTTTCTTCTTTTTCGTTTTCATAGTCATAAGGTGAAAGCAGTATCAAATAATCTACATCAAATGTATTATAATTTAGAATTTCTAAAGCTCTTTCATAAAAAGTTTTAAAAAGGTGTTTGCCTCTAAATTTTTCTTTTATAAAGCATTTTTCTAAGATTATTGGTCTAATTGATATATCTGCAACAAAACCAGAGTATTTTTCCTTTATTTTTGCTGCATATTTTTCTTTCAAGGCAAGGTCATTCTCAAATAATTCTGCATAAACTTGAAAGTCATCGCAAGAGTCAAAAAAATTCCAAAATGCTGTTTCCAAACAATAGCCGCATCTTTCGTTGTAAGCTGCAAATTCAAAATAGCCGATTTTCTCTTTGATATATTCTACATGTTCAACTTTATCGTCATAGCAATTTTGATAAAAAGATACTGTTATATGATCAATGCAGGGATACTCTTCGTTTGCACCTTTTATTTCCAAACTTGAATTGATTTCAACTTTTACTTCAACTGAATTTTCAAGAACAAATTGTTTTTTTCTGGTGCAAAACATAGTTCTTAGCTCTTTTGGACATACAAGTGTACTTATTATATAATAGGCTAATTCATCAACATACTTGTATGTTTGCTCTTCTCCAAAGGCATCAACAAGCTTAAATGTTTTAGGCTCTGTTATGTATAATTCCATAGGGAGCAAGCCTACTTTTTTATTTTTTTGGCACTCTTTGAAAAAAGAGTAGTATGAATTAACATCATATAAATATTTGCGTATTAAGTCTCTATCTGGATGATAGTAAACTTGATGTATAGTTTTTTTATCTTCTTCGTATATAATTACACCTATATTTATTACTGTTTGCTCTTCGCCTACTCCTGATCTAACTTGTACAAGAGAGTAGGGATATTTTTTTGCGATATCCATTTTATTTTTCCTTTTTCTCGCTTTTGATTTTTTCTATTGCTTTCGCGGCTTTTATTGCTTCTCTTTTGGAAATACCCATATCTATAAGAGATTTTATATCTCCTTGTTGTAAAAATCTCTTGATAAACAAACAAACTGCACCTTTTACGCCTTTTACCGATATGCTATTTTTGTAGTCGTTATAAATTGCAAGAAGTGTATGATGTTGCATTTTTTCTCCTATTCTCTGCATGCATTTTTCCAAAGCCTACCAAAACAAAGGCAAATTGCAACATTTAATATCTTTTTTGCCTTTTTGCTTAAGGAAGAGCTTATTGCTATAGAATTATCTGGCACTTTTGACGGCTGTTGCTTTCAGATAACCATTAATTTTTTACCAGTTGCTATATTCGTCTTTTTCTCTTGTTTGATTTTTTTCACTTATGCTTTCTTCAGTTTTTTGCACTTTCGGAGTTGTTTTTTTTACAGGCATAAGATTTTCGATCTTTTCAGGATCAAAATATATATCTCTTGTTTTTTTATTTTTAAAGAGCAATTGCAGAGCTTTTTCTAAAGCTATACTTTTACTTTTGGAATATAGTGCATTGTATATTTTGATTGTTTTTTCGTCTTTCATTTTTGCATTTATAGTTTTAACCATTGTAGTATCCTCTTGCATTTGCAAATTCATAAGGTTTATCGCTTAAGACGACATTTTCGGGAAGCTTCATATTATTGTCTATAAAATATGCTCCACCGCCGCCGAAGATTACTTTGTTCGCTTTTCTTAGCAAATCTCTTCTCATTGTTTTTAGCTCATCCATTATGGTTGTGGTATAGTCTGCTTTACTATCTTCTATTTCATCACTGAGGTCTATTTTATTGCCGAAGTTCATGAAATATCCGTTGTTAAATATCTCTTTGATTGCCTGTTCTGAAATACCGTAGTCATATTTCTTTTGCAGTTTTGTTTGTAGATCGGTTATTATTATGTTTACACCTTTTTCAACAGCAAAACTTAGATCCGGCCTTGGTTTGCCGTTTTCAAAGGCAAGGAAGTCAAATGTGTTATAACCTATATCAACTACACATACAATTCCATTCTTATCATTTTTATAGTCATATAAAATACCTTCACCTTGTGCCATAAGCTTTACGGTAATATCTAATGCCTTGTTGTTTGCTACTGTATTTTTTAAAGCATCTGCATATTTTTCTTTATCTTTCCAGTTTATAAGAGAAAGACCTGTTTTTACAAGGATGGGTTTATCCAAGTCAAATCCTGCATCGCTAACCGCTTTAAAAAGCAAAAGAGGAGAGTATTTCTCAAGGAAGTTAAAACCCCTTGTATTTAAAGCATTGTCTAAAGCATTTTTACCGACTCTGTGTTTTTTGCCGTTAAAGATAAAAACATCTTTGTCTTCATCTTCTGTATCAGTAAAATACTCTTTTACTTTTTCTATTGCAGTCTGAAATTTAAAAGTTTTTTCTTTTGTTGCAACTTTTGTATCCCCATAACCTATGTCAATCCCTATAGTTTGCATTATATGCTCCTTTGTTTAATGGTTTTATTTTATTTTTATTCCAAAGATATTTTTGTTTTAACTTCTGTGTATCTTTGGAATATACCTATACTATTTTATATATATACGAAGAATAGACTAAGATTATGCCGTTTTTACGGTATTTTTGTTTTTTTCTCAGTTTATTCTGTATTTATCCTAATATTTTTCTGTTTTTATTTTTGTTTTTACAAGAAACAGGTTAAATATCAGGACAATCTAACTATTTTTTGTTTTAATTCCTTAACTTTACTTGAATAAGAATGTTTTTAATTCAAGTTTGTACTTGGAATTATCACTTTTGAAATTGTATAATATTTTTTTTATTTTGTCAAATTTATATTGTTATTGATTTAATATAATATTTATGATATAATTTTATTATTAGTATATAATTGGGAGCATTTGGTGAAAATAAAAGAGGATAGAATTGATGCTATAGCAAAGCAATATAATATCTCTTATGCCGAAGTAATGGGGATTTTATATAGTTCTATAGCTACGATTTATAATGCTGAATATGCTTCTATTATTGATGATAAAATAATTGTGGGAGTTTTAGAAAGAGGCAAAATAACAACGAAAGTTAAGAGACCAAGCAAGCGAGCAGTTTACAATATTTTAAAAGAATTTAAAAAACAATTAGAGTTAAAAGCTTTTGAAAATAATTTTTTTATGTTTTTTTCTAAAAACAGGTTTTATAAGGCGAAACCTTTAAAAGTTGTTGATAACCGGATATATATCGAAATACTGGGAGTTGATAAGGCTAAATTGTATAATTTTTTTTTGTATGTAAAAGATTTAAATTATAACTCTTTTTTGAAAATAAGAGAGCAAACTTTTTTTGCAGAAGATAATATTTTTTATGTGAATATTTTAAAGCCGACCGACAAGAAAAATATTTTGTGCTCTAATTTTAACAAGGATTTAATAAGGATGCTTTTTTTTGATGCATACGGTTTTTTAAAAAAGAAATTTAACAGACAATACGAACTCGAAAATTTGGGGGTTAAAACAGATATTTTTACAAAGCAAAGTGAAATATTTTGCAAGTTTAAAATGGGAAAAGAAGCAAGCAGAAAATTTGTAGGTGTGTTAAATCGCATTTTAAACAAAAAAACAGGGAGAGTAAGGGTTTACCTTAGTAAGCAGGAGAAAATTAAAATATGAGGAATTTGGAAGGTAAAAAAAGGGTATTTTGGAAAGTAGTGTTGCAAAGACTTTGTTGGAAGATTAATGATGCTATGAAATTTATGCGGGATAGAATGTTTTGTTATTATGAAGTTGATGTTGAACAGGTTAAGGCTAAAGTGCAAGAAACTAACTTTAAGGCGGAAAAGTTTGAACAGGTTGAAGAAAGGTTGCCTGATATATATGCTGCTCTGCAACAGCTTAAAGAATGTAGTAAAGCAAATAGTTTTTTACAGCACGATATTAAGGTGCTTAGAGGGGATTTATACAGGTTATATGTTGCTTTTTTAGCTGGAGACGAAACGGAAATGAGCAGTATATTCAATAGACTTTTTAAAGACAAAATTTTAGATTAAGGAGAAAAAAATGGAATTAGAATTTGAGGATAGGTTCTTTGGATACGAAGAGCCTTTAGATGTTGTAAATTTTTTAAGAGATGGAGAGATAGAGGGGTATTGCAATACACTCGCAGAGTTGATTGTGCAGTTTGATAAAAAGAATGAAGATTTAGGAATTACTCCTATTGTACAAAACGAGAAATATGGTTATTTAATGCTTGATTATGGGTTTGCTATTTGGGCATTGACTAAGTTCATACACAATGTAGCTACGAATACAGTTTATGAGGGAAATTGGAAAGAAGTAATACAAAAAGTTAAAGATGACTTCCTTAAGGATGATGGGAG
>JALUWM010000010.1 GCA_027019465.1 Campylobacterales bacterium | reverse complement strand
GGAACATCTAAAATCTCTCACGAAATAGCAAGAACCCATGGAACAAAAGTTGTAGGAGGAGGAGATACTGCCGATGCCGTGGCAAGAGCTGGGGATGATGATGAAATGACATTTATATCAACCGGAGGAGGTGCCAGTTTGGAGCTTCTTGAAGGTAAAATACTTCCTGGCATTGAAGCTTTGGAAATAAAGGAATAAAATGATAGTAGCGGCAAATTTTAAAATGCATAAAACAAGAAATGAAACAAAAGAATATTTGGATGAGCTTAAAAAAATAAAATTTAACGGGGTTAAAGTTGCCGTTTTTCCTCCGGCTAGCGCTTTAATGGAAGACAAAATAGTAGGTGTCCAAAATGCTTATCCTGCTATAGACGGAGCGTATACGGGAGAGATTGGATTAGAGCAGCTTAATGAATTTAATATAAAAAGAGTTTTGATAGGTCACAGTGAAAGAAGACATATTTTAAATGAATCTCAGGAATTTATTGCTAAGAAATTTGATTTTTATAAAAATCAGGGATTTGAAATTTTTTATTGCATAGGTGAACCTTTGGAAGTTAGAAAAAAAGGCATAAAAGAGGTGGTGGAATATCTTAAAACCCAAATAAAAGATATTGATTTAGAGTATGAGAATTTGATTGTTGCTTATGAGCCTGTTTGGGCTATTGGAACGGGAGAGAGTGCCAGTATAGAAAAAATTAAAGAAACTCACGAAGAAATTAGAAAATTAACATCAAAACCGATTCTTTATGGAGGAAGTGTAAAATTAAATAACATTAAAGAAATTATAGAACTTCCAAATGTTGAGGGTGTTTTGGTTGGAGGAGCAAGTTTGGATGTTGAGACTTTTAAAGAGATGATAAAAATTGCAAAGGATATGAAATGATAATGGAAGGTAAAAAAGGTTTGGTTGTAGGGGTGGCAAATAACCGTTCAATTGCATATGGTATTGCAAAAGCTTGTGTTGAGCAAGGTGCTGAGGTGATTTTGACTTATCAAAACGATAAATTAAAAACTCGTGTTGAAAAAGTTGCAAAAGAACTTGATGTAAAAAATATTTATCCTTTAGATGTAAGCAGGGAAGAAGAACTTACGGCTTTAAAAGAAGCTATTGAAAAAGAATATGGGAAAATAGACTTTTTAGTCCATTCTGTGGCATTTGCACCAAGAGATGCACTTGATGGAAAATTTATAGACACAACCAAAAGAGCATTTAACACGGCTATGGAAATTAGTGTATATTCATTAATTGATTTAGTGAAAAATTTAGAGCCTGTGTTGAATAAAGGAGCGAGTATTCTTACATTAACATATTTAGGAAGCCAAAAATATATTCCTCATTATAATGTAATGGGTGTTGCAAAAGCGGCACTTGAAGCCAGTGTTAGATATTTAGCCGTTGATTTAGGTGAAAAGAATATAAGAATAAACGCTCTAAGTGCAGGACCTATTAAAACTTTGGCTGCAAGCGGAATAGGGGATTTTAGCGAAATACTAAAATTCAATGAAAAAAATTCTCCTCTTAGAAAAAATGTAACTATTGAGGAGGTTGGAAAAAGTGGAATGTATCTTTTAAGCCCTCTTTCAAGCGGTGTTACAGGTGAAATTCATTATGTAGACAGCGGTTATAACATAATGGGAATGCCACTTTATGAAAAAAAATAAAAAAATAACACAAAAAAAGCACAAAAGTATTTGATTTTTTTTAAATTTGTCGATATAATATTGAGATTAAAATTAAATTAAAGGAGAAAAAATGCTAAAAAAATTATCATTAGCAGCTTTAGTGGCTATGGGTTCAATGAGTTTTGCAAGTGCAACACCTCTAACTCAAGCTATCAAAAATGTAGATTTAAATGGGATGTTAAGAATTAGATTTTATAACGAGAGTCCAAAAAATAACAACAACTCTACAAGGTGGAGAACAAATGCTGTTTTTATTTTCAAAGTTCC
>JALUWM010000009.1 GCA_027019465.1 Campylobacterales bacterium | reverse complement strand
TTGCAAGTGCTGATTTAGATTTATTTAAGTTAGCAGGAATCCAAAATAATTATGATATCAAATTCCATGTAGATTGTGCTGCTTCTAAATTAGCTGGTGCAGTAGATTCTAATGCTAATACTAAAAAATTCTTAAATGTTAATGTAAAAGGAACTGTTGCAGGCGCAGCTCTAAGAGTTGGTTATTCTCGTTCAGGTAGCGCTAAAGGTCTAATCGATTTATCTAATAAATCACCTTTAGCTTTATCTCAAGCAGGAACAGAACAATATTGGGATATGGCAAATGCAAGAGATACTCGCACATATTATGGGGACGTTTCTTATCATGTAATGCCTAAATTAAAAGTTGGAGCAGCTTATGCATATACTCATGGAGATGCTTCAAAAAGCAGCGTGAATGGCATCTACTTTAGAAACTTAAGTGAATATGCACTTAAAGCAGGTTATCAATATAACAAAAAATTATCTTTCACAGGATACTATGATTATGCAAATTTCTCAGGTAATGGATCAGGAAATAACAATGGAGAATTAAGATTAACAGCTCTTTATAAATTCTAATTCCCCCCCCTTGGGCTTTTGCCCTTTTTCTTTCTCTTAAAAAGTGCCAGAGAGTATATAGAGCGTAGAGATATAAATGTTTATTTAATTTTTGCTATAATATGTAACTAAAAGTGATTTAAAGCTTATAAAATAAATAATCTTTTAATTTTTTTTTATCCAATACTTTAATAGCTTTTTCGCAGTAACAGATAATTTCTTTTTGTTTTAATCTACTTAAAATTCTGCTGAGTGTTTCAGGAGACATATTAAGTTCTTTTGCCAGCATATATTTTTTCTTTCTTACGAATTTATGAGGGAAATTCAAAAGAGTATAAACAACTCTGCTTGTTGCATCATATTTTTGAAGTTTATGAAACTGTGTTTCTTCTATTATATTATGACTTAGCATCTTTATAATTCTGTCACTAAAAGGAGGAGAAGAAATATAGTTTTTAAATTTTTCATAATTTATTTTTATAATTTCACTTTCATTTTCGCTTTTAGCATTTAGACAAAATGGTTTATTTTGTAATTGCGCAATAAGTCCAAAAATATCAGAACATCCAAATTGACTTTTAGGAATAATATTTCCTTTTAAATCAACATCATACATCAATATATTCCCATAAACTATTGCATAAAAATATTTTTCTTTTTCCCCTTCATAAAAAATTATTTCATCTTTAGTATATCTTTTTAAAGTACAAAAAGAGGATATCTCTTTTAGAAGTAAATCTTCCGTATTAAAAAAAAGGGAAATTTTTCTAAGTTTATTTGTCATTACTCTTCAATTCTAATATAATTCACATCTTTTAAAACAAAATTTAAATTTTGAATTTCTTTTATTGCGTTTTTGATATCTTTTTCAATTGCCTTATGGGTTGAAAATAGAAGTTTTACATATCCGTCTCTTGGTTTTTGCAAAAAACTTTCTATTGAAATAGTGTTTTTAGCTAAAATATGAGATATTTTTTCAAGTACTCCAAGCTCGTCTTTAACTGCAATTCTTAAATAATATTTTGAGATTATTTCATCTGCGTTTATTAAAGAAAATTTTTTATTTTCAAGTGGTGTTTTATATCCAAGCATAGGGCTTTTATTTCCTCTTGTAATTTCTATAATATCGCTTATTACAGCACTGGCAGTGGCATCTCCACCGGCACCAGGTCCGTAATACATAGTTTCACCAACAATATCTCCAATAACGCTTACGGCATTCATAACGCCTTCAACTTTACTAATCATTTCTGTGTTTTTAATTAGAGTAGGATGGACTCGAAGTTCTATTTTATTTTCTCTTTTTTTTGCAATTGCTAGAAGTTTTATTTCATATCCAAACTCTTTTGCAAATTCTATATCTGTTAGGTTAATGTTTTCAATACCTTCTATTAAAATATCTTCCGGTTTTGCGTCAATATTATAAGCAATACTTGCTAAAATAAGCAGTTTATGAGCAGCGTCATATCCTCCCACATCAAAAGTAGGGTCGGCTTCTGCGTATCCTTTTTGTTGAGCTTCTTTTAAAACATCAATATAATTTCTTCCTTTTTTCATTTCAGATAAAATATAATTACATGTTCCGTTAATAATGCCTTTTATTTCCAAAATATGATTGGCACTCAGTCCGTCTCTAAGTGCTTTAATTACAGGTATTCCTCCCGCTACACTCGCTTCATATTCAAAAGGGGTATTAGCTAAATTTTGCAGCTCAAACCTGTGATAAGCAAGAAGGGCTTTATTTGCCGTTACTACCGCTTTTTTGTGCTTTAGTGCATCACTTACTACTTCATAGGCTTTTTCAACTCCACCCATAAGTTCGACTACTATATCAATTTCTGGGTCCCTTGTAACTTCTTTATAATCGGTTGTAAGAGGGATTTTGATATTAGGC
>JALUWM010000008.1 GCA_027019465.1 Campylobacterales bacterium | reverse complement strand
GGATTTGGAAGAAAATGGGAGGATTAATTCCTCTCACAACTGATTGGAAACTTCTTTTTCTTCCAAATCTTTATCAAGATATCTTTTTAATTTATGCTTTTCTATTTTTTTATAAATATAAGTAAATAAAAACACTATAAAAATAACAATTACGGCATTGGCAAGATTTGAAGGATTATGAACAAAATTATATCCTACTAGAATAACCGCCGCTATCAAAGTTAATAAAAATCCTAAAAACGGAATAATTCTGTTTGAATTAGTTTCTTTATGCAATTTAAAATTAGCAAGATTTACAAGACTAAAAACAATCAAAAACCCAAGACTTCCGGCAATGGAGATATTCTCTACATTAAAACTAATTGCAAAAATAACGCCAAGAAGCCCTATTATTATCATTCCTTCATAACCGTTTTTTATTTTTTCTTCAAAATTTTTAGGAATTTCTCCCAGCTTTGCAACTAAATATCCTACCCTTCCTGCTCCGTAAATTGTAGCATTTATAGCACTTGCAGTTGAAAGAAGAGCCGCAATTCCTATTAAAATAAATCCGAATTCTCCAAGAGACGGTTTAGCCGCAATAGCCAAAACATAATCACTGGCCTTCTTGGCTACTTCAAAACTTACATTCCCAATAGTAACTATTGCAATAGTAACATAAAGAATAATTACAAAAATCACACTTGCATAAAAAGCTTTTGGCAAGACACTAGGGTCTTTCACATCTTTTGCCGCATTTGCTATAAGTTCAAACCCTTCATACGCCAAAAATATAATAAGTCCTCCGGTTATAAAAGAGAGTGGAGTTGTCCAATATTCGGGTTTTAACTGTTCTGAGTGAAAAGTTTTAAGTCCTACAAAAATAAATAAAATCAAAATAGCAATTTTTATAAATACCATAATATCCTCTGTTTTACCTGTCAAATACGCCCCAAAAAGATTTATAAATACAAAAAATAAAATAACACTTGCAGCTAATAACTTATGAAGCCACAAAACATCATGCCCCGTAAAAAGAGCACTTCCATAACTTCCAAATGCAAAAGCATATAAACTAAGCATTACAACATAACTCATAAGTAAAAGATTATTGACAGAACTTGAAAAAAGATTATTCCCAAAAGCCTGAACTATAAATTCTATCGTCCCACCCTCACTAGGATATCTAACGGATAATTTAGCATAGGAATAAGCAGTAATCAATGCTATTATCCCTGCTATTGCAAAAGATATAGGAGCAGCACCTTTAGCCAAATCAATGGTAAGGCCCAAAACGGCAAAAATACCACCTCCTACCATTCCGCCCACACCTATACTAAACGCTTCTATAAATCCTATTTTTTTCATAAAATAGCCTTTTTAAAAATTATAACAAAAAAATATTAACCTAAATTTAGATATTTCTCAAAAAGAAAAAAAAGATTTTAGAAATTATTAAAAACCGTATCCTAATCCTGCATAAAAGACACTGTTATAATTTTGATTAAAACTAATATTTCTATATCCTGCAAAAATTTCTGCATTTACAATAGGCTTATATCCAATATTAATATCTACTCTACTAAATCTGTTTGCATCATCAAAACTTAATATTTTTGGAGCATATTCCGCTTCCATCCTTACAAATACAGGCAGTGAAATATTTGGAATATAACTAAAAACACCAAAACCAAGAGGAACAGCTGAATTATTTTTTGTATGGACAAAATCTGCTATTAGAGAAAATTTCATATTTTCTACATTCATACCAATTAAATTACCTTCTGCTTTAATACCTGCTAAATAAAAATTATTTTTATTTAAATTATCATTATATAAATAAAAACCTCTTGCTTTAATATTATTTTGTGTTAAACCACTTTCGGCATACACCCCTATAGTTGAATTTGAAATCTGTAAATTCACATTAGTGTTTTGCGCAAATAAAGATACGCCTGTTATCATTAAAGCCACTACCATTTTTTTCATAAATTCTCCTTATTTTTCATCAAATGAGCCATAATTAAGATATTTTTCAAATCTTTTTTGAAGTAACATCTCTTTATCAAGCTTTTTAAGTTCGCTAATTTGTTTTAAAAAATATTTTTTAATATTCTCAGCTGTCAATTCATAATTTCTATGTGCTCCTTCAACAGGTTCATCTATAATATCATCAATAAGTCCAAGTTCTTTAAGCTCTTCTGCCGAAATTTTAAGAGCTTTTGTAGCAGTTTCCGATTTTGAATTATCCCCCCATAAAATACTAGCACACCCTTCTGGTGAAATTACACTAAAAATAGAATATTTAAGCATTGCAAATTTATCTGCAACCCCTATTGCCAAAGCTCCTCCACTTCCACCTTCTCCAATAACCACACTTACAGTCGGAGTTTTAATTCTTGATAATTCAAAAAGATTTTTAGCAATTGCTTCACTTTGACCTCTCTCTTCCGCACCGATTCCAGGATATGCACCAGGTGTATCTATTAAAAATAGAATTGGTAAATCAAACTTTTCAGCTAACTTAGCAACACGCAGAGCTTTTCTGTAACCTTCGGGATGAGGCATACCAAAATTTCTTTTTATTTTTTCTTTGGTATTTCGTCCTTTTTCTTCACCGATAACTACACATTTTTCATTATCAATCATTCCTATAAAGCAAACTATCGCTTCATCATCTCTAAATTCTCTATCACCATGAAGTTCATATTTTTCATCCATAATCAAATCAATAATATCAATTGAATGAGGTCTATCTGGATGACGAGCAAGAAGAAGTTTTTGATAAGGCGTTAAATTTTTGAATGTTTTTTCTATTTCTTTATCAACATCTTTTTGCAAAGTATCAACAGCATGAGTATCACCTTTGATTCTTGCTAAATCAATCTCCTGTTTAAGCTCTTCTATCTTTTTTTCAAAATCAAGTACTGCCAAAGTTAGCCTTTTATTTTACTTTTTTAAATATCACCACCCCGTTTGTTCCACCAAATCCAAAAGAATTACTCATAGCTACATCAATTTCAGCCTCTCTTGCTTCATTTGGAACATAATCCAAATCACATTCACTATCAGCCTCTTCATAATTAATTGTAGGAGGTAAAATACTTTTTTGCATTGCCATAAGCGTAATTACCGCTTCAATAGTTCCAGCTGCTCCCAAACAGTGTCCTGTAGCACCTTTTGTAGAACTTACTGGCGGACAATTTTCTTTTCCTCCAAATAAAGCTTTTATAGCCATTGTTTCATAAAGGTCATTATATTTTGTAGATGTCCCATGTGCATTTATATAATCAATTTTAGGCTCTCCTGCCATTTTATAAGCCATTTTCATAGCTCTAAGAGCACCTTCTCCGCCTGCTGCTGGAGTTGTAATATGATTTGCATCACCACTTTCACCAACTCCGATAATTTCTCCGTATATTTTAGCCCCTCTAGCTATGGCATCTTCATATTTTTCTAAAATAAGACAAGCCCCACCTTCTCCCATTACAAATCCGTCTCTTTTTAAATCAAATGGTCTAGAAGCATGTTCTGGGTCATCATTTCTTGTTGAAAGTGCTTTCATAGCTGAGAATCCTCCAACTCCCACAGGACATATACAGGCTTCTCCCGCCACTACCATCATTTTATCCGCCATTCCTGCTTTAATTGTTTTATAAGCTTCTGTTATAGCATGAGTTCCTGCTGCACATGCTGTAACACTTGCAAGATTTGGCCCTTTTAATTTATGTTCAATAGAAACAAATCCTCCGAGCATATTAACTAATGCACTTGGAATAAAAAACGGAGAAATTCTTCTAGGACCTCTTGTTTCAACAATTACACTGGCTTTTTCTATAACAGGAAGTCCACCTATTCCACTTGCGGCACTTATACCGAATCTATCACTGTCATATTCTTCCAAACCGCTGTCAACCATTGCTTCTTTTGCCGCAGCAAGACCAAATTGAATAAATCTGTCTGCTTTTTTAACTTCTTTTGGATTCATAATAGTTTTTGGGTCAAAACCTTTTACTTCTCCAGCTACTTGTGAAGCAAAACCTTCAGGATCAAAATGTGTGATTCTACCAACACCTGTTTTTCCAGCAATAATATTTTCAAAACTTTCATCTTTATTTAAACCTACAGAATTCAACATTCCTATACCGGTTACAACTACTCTCATTTATTTCCTTTTGTTTTAGTTAAAAGTGAAAAATGAAAAATGAAAAATAAAACATTTTAACTTTACACTTTTCACTTAATTTCCCAAAAAAGGGGAAAATTAAGCTTTGGCTTTTTCTATGTAGTCTACTACATCTTGAACTGTTTTAATGTTTTCAGCATCACTATCAGGAATTTCAATTTCAAATTTTTCTTCTAATGCCATAATCATTTCAACAACATCCAAACTGTCAGCTCCAAGGTCTTCAACAAATTTTGCTTCAGGTTTTACCTCATCAGGGCTAACATTTAGTTGTTCTACTATTACTTCTTTTACTTCATCAAATAATGCCATTATTTGCTCCTTTAATTTTTTTATTTCAGTATTTTAACATAAAATTTATTTAATTTACAAATTTTATCT
>JALUWM010000007.1 GCA_027019465.1 Campylobacterales bacterium | reverse complement strand
CCAGAAGGTGTGGAAATGGTTATGCCTGGTGATAATGTAAAATTAACAGTAGAATTAATTGCTCCAATTGCACTTGAAGAAGGAACTAGATTTGCTATCAGAGAAGGTGGTAGAACTGTTGGTGCTGGAGTAGTTACAAAAATCATTGAATAAGGGTTTCCCCCTTATTTTTAAAGGAAAAAGATGAGAGAAATAATCCATCTAAAATGTGAAGAGTGTGGTAGATTTAATTATCATACAACAAAAGAAAAAAGAAATCATCCTGAAAAATTTGAAGTTAAAAAATATTGTAAATGGTGTAAAAAGCATACACCTCACAAAGAATCTAAACTTTAATTTTAGGGTTCCTGCAAAAATATTAATTTTTGTGGGGTTTAAAGTAGGGCTTTTGCCCTTTCATTTAGATCTATAATCATAGGTCTAAATGAGCGGGTGTAGCTCAGTTGGCTAGAGCGTCAGCCTTCCAAGCTGAGGGTCGCGGGTTCGAGTCCCGTCGCCCGCTCCACTTTAAAGGGCAGTAGCTCCAATGGTAGAGCGGCGGTCTCCAAAACCGTTCGTTGGGGGTTCGAGTCCCTCCTGCCCTGCCAAAAGCCAATTTTTGGAAGAGGTAATATGAGTAAAATAAACAATTTAACAAATTATATTAAAGAAGCGAAAATAGAACTTGAAAAAGTTATATTTCCGACAAAAACAGAAGTTAAACAATCTTTTATATCTGTGACTGTAATGGTTACAGTAATAGCATTGTTTTTAAGTCTGATAGATTTAATAATGAATGGTATTTTAAAAGTAGTATTATAAGGATAAATATGGAAAACAATAAACAATGGTATGCACTTCAAGTCTATTCAGGTAGCGAATTGGCTGTAAAAAAAGCTATTGAAAATCTGAAGAGTAAATTTAATCTTGAAGATAAAATAGGTCAAATTGTAGTGCCTACCGAAGAAGTTATTGAAGTTAAAAATGGAAATAAAAAAATTTTTGAAAGAAGTATTTATCCCGGATATGCATTTTTAGAAGCTGATTTAGATACAGCCCTTTGGCATAAAATTCAATCTCTTCCAAAAGTTGGTAGATTCATTGGTGAATCTAAAAAGCCAACTCCTCTTAAAAAAGAAGATGTTGAATTAATCTTACAAAAAGCAAGACAAAAATCTGCACCAAAACCTAAAGTTAGTTTTGAAGAAGGTGAAATCGTTAGAATCAACGAAGGTTCGTTTGCTAACTTTACAGGTGAAGTTGAAGATTTTGATTATGACAAGGGAATGCTTAAATTAAATGTTACCATTTTTGGTAGAAGCACACCTGTTGAAATACATTATACAAAAGTTGAAAAAATAGTTTAAAGGATAAGGGATGGCAAAAAAAGTAACAGAAGTACTAAAACTTCAAATCCCAGCAGGTAAAGCAAATCCATCACCTCCAGTAGGCCCGGCACTTGGTCAAAGAGGTATTAATATTATGGAATTTTGTAAAGCATTTAATGAAAAAACAAAAGATATGATGGGCTTTACTATACCTGTTGAAATTACTGTATATGCAGATAGAAGTTTTACATTTATAACAAAACAACCACCAGCAACAGATTTATTAAAAAAAGCAGCTGGAATTCAAAAAGGTAGTGATAACCCTCTAAAAAATAAAGTAGGAAAAATCACTAAAGCTCAATTACAAGAAGTTGCTGAGAGAAAATTAGCTGATTTAAATACAGATGATATTGAAGCGGCAATGAAAATTCTTGCAGGAAGTGCAAGAAGTATGGGAATTGAAATAGTAGATTAATACCACTTGTGTGGAAGCAAAAATATTGCGTAGGAGTGAATATGGCAAAAAAACACGGTAAAAGATATGCAGAGCTTCTTAAAAAAATTGATAAAGATGAATACTCTTTAGAAGAAGCTGCAAATAAAGTAAAAGAACTTAAATCTGCAAAGTTTGATGAAACAGTTGAACTTGCTTTAAAACTTGGTGTTGATCCAAGACATGCAGATCAAATGATAAGAGGTAGTGTTGTTTTACCAAATGGAACAGGTAAAACAGTAAAAGTTGCAGTTATTGCAAAAGGTGATAAAGCTGAAGTTGCTAAAGCAGCAGGAGCTGATATAGTTGGAGAAGAAGAAATCCTTGATATGCTTAAAGAAGGAAATCTTGATTTCGATATTTTAATTGCAACTCCTGATATGATGGGAAAACTTGGTAAATTCGGTAGAGTTTTAGGTCCAAAAGGTCTTATGCCAAATCCTAAAACAGGTACTGTGACAATGGATGTTGCACAGGCTGTTAAAAATGCAAAAGCCGGACAAGTTAACTTTAGAGTTGATAAAAAAGGTAATATTCACGTTGGAATTGGTAAAGTTAGTTTTGATGCTAATAAATTATATGAAAATGCAAAAGCGTTTATTACAAAAATTAATAAAATGAAACCGGCAAGTGCAAAAGGAAGATATATTCAAAATGGAGCATTAAGTCTTACAATGAGTCCAAGTCTAAAACTTGATGTTAATGAGTTAGCAGAGTATAAATAAGGGTTTTTTGCCCTAAGTCTAAGTTGACTTAGAAAGCAGGTGGATTTTTCCTTAATTTCCTGCCGAGTCTAAGAGAAAGGAGCTTTATGAAAAAAGAATTAAAAAAACAAATTGTTGAAGAACTTTCTCAACAGTTTACAAATGAAATCAGTGTTTTTTATGCTGATTTTAAAGGTCAAAGTGTAAAACAATTAGAGGCTTTACGTAAAGCTGTTAAAGAGGCTGAAGGTAATGCTAAAATTATAAAAAATACATTAGCAAAATTAGCATTTGCTAATAATGGTATTGAAGTTGAATTTGAAGAAAATAATATTTTTGTATGGGGTGATGATCAAATTACTCTTGCAAAAATTTTAACAAAACATGCTAAAGATAACAAAGAAACTTTTAAAATAAAAGGTGCTGTTATTGAAGGTGAAGTTAAAGATGTAGCATATGTAGAAGAAGTAAGTAAACTTCCAACTAAAGATGAACTTCTTGGAATGGTTGCATTTATGATGAAAGCTCCTGTGGCAAAATTTGCTTGGGGACTTAATAAGTTAATTGAAAAAAAAGAACAAGAATAAAAAATTAATAAAAAAATAGGAGGAGTCAACATGGCATGTACATTTGAACAAATTTTAGAAACAATTGAAAACTTAACAGTTAAAGAATTAAATGAATTAGTAAAACTTTTCGAAGAAAAATTTGATGTAAGCGCACAACCTACTGTAGTAGCTGGTGCTGGAGCTGCTGGTGGTGAAGCTGCTGAAGAAAAAACAGAATTTGATGTTATTTTAAAATCAGCAGGAGCTAAAAAAATTAATGTAATTAAAGTTGTAAGACAAATTACAGGTGCAGGACTTAAAGAAGCTAAAGGAATGGTAGATGAAGCTCCAACTACTATTAAAGAAGCTGTAAGTAAAGATGAAGCTGAAGAAATCAAAAAACAACTAGAAGAAGCAGGAGCGGAAGTAGAAGTTAAATAATTTCTTCTTGCTTTTTTTTATTTTTTATGTTATAACTCTGTTTTGATTATAAAATCTACAAATTTCTCACCCAGGAGAGCCAATGTTAAACCAATTAAAATCCGCTAATAGATTAAGAGTCGATTTTTCAAAAATCCCACAAATTTTAGATATTCCGAATTTGTTACATTTACAACAAAATTCTTTTCAATATTTTATAAATGTAAAAGAACCGGAAAAAAGTGGTATTCACAATGTGTTTAAGTCAATGTTTCCGATTACAGATGCCCAAAATAGAATTACTCTTGAGTATGCAGGAATTGAATTTAAAAAACCTAAATATACTGTAAGAGAATGTATGGAAAAAGGACTTACCTATTCTATACCAATAAGAATAAAGATTAGACTTATTGTTCATGAAAGAGATGAAAAAACAGGTGAAGTTACAGGAATAAAAGATATTAAAGAACAAACTCTTTTTATTAGAGACATACCTTTAATGACTGAAAGAACTAGTTTTATTATTAATGGTGTAGAAAGAGTTATTGTAAACCAACTTCACAGAAGTCCAGGTGTTATTTTTAAACAAGAAGAAGCTCAAAGTTCAAATAAACTTCTTTATTCTTCTCAAATTATTCCAGATAGAGGTAGTTGGGTATATTTTGAATATGATGTAAAAGATGTATTGTATGTTAGGGTAAACAAAAGAAGAAAAGTACCTGTTACAATACTTCTTAGAGCTATGGACTATTCTAAAGAAGATATTTTAAAAATGTTTTATCCTATTGTGGATATAAAAATTAAAAATAATAAATTTTTAATGCCTACAACTCAAATAGAATTAGGAAAACTTGATTATGATCTTAAAGATGAGGATGGAAATATATTAATTAGTGCAGGTAAAAAAATCACTGAAAGAAGATTAAATAAAATCAAAGAAGAATATAAATATGTTGAATTTCCTATTGATATTTTAATAGACAGACACCTAGCCGAACCGATTTATGATCCTTTAACTGGTGAAATTTTATTTGATACATTAAATATTTTAAATGATGTAAAACTTAAAAAAATGATTGAATCAGGAATTGATGAATTTAAAATAGTAAATGATTTAGTCGAAAGTGTTGATGATGGAATTTTAAGAGCTTTTCATCAAGATATAGAAACTCTTAAAATTTTAAAACAGACAGAAGGTATTGAAAACGAAAATGATTTAGCAAGAATTAGAATCTATAAAGTTATGAGACCAGGAGAGCCTGCAAACCCTCAAACAGCTAAAGAGTTATTTGAAAAAATATTTTTTGATCCTGAAAGATATGACTTGACAAAAGTTGGTCGTATGAAAATGAATCATAAATTAGGTCTTAATGTACCTGATGAAGTAACTATTCTTACTTATCAAGATATTATTAAAACAATTCAATATTTAATTGGTGTAAAAAATGGTATAGGTCAAATAGATGACAGAGATCATTTAGGAAACAGAAGAATTAGAAGTATTGGTGAATTGCTTGCTAATAAACTTCAAGACGGACTTGCGAGAATGCAAAAAACTATTAAAGATAAAATGACAACCGTTACAAATGTTGTAGATTTACTTCCTATGGATTTAGTAAATACAAAACTTGTAACAACCACTATTTTAGACTTTTTTGCAACAGGTCAGCTTTCTCAGTTTATGGACCAAACAAACCCTCTTAGTGAAGTAGCTCATAAAAGAAGACTTAGTGCACTTGGAGAAGGTGGTGTTACAAGAGAAAGAGCAGGATTTGAAATTCGTGACGTTCATCCTAGTCATTATGGAAGAATTTGTCCTATTGAAACACCTGAAGGTCAAAATATTGGTCTTGTTAATACATTATCAATTTATGCAAAAGTAAATGAATTCGGATTTATTGAAGCTCCTTATAGAGTTGTTAAAGATGGAATAGTTACAGATGAAATAGTTTATCTTACAGCAACTCAAGAAGAAGAGAAAGTAATAGCACCTGCAAGTGTTAAAATAGATGAAGAAACAGGTGTGATTTTGGATGATTTGATTGAAGCAAGAAAAGACGGGGAAATTATTTTAGTTGATAAAAAAGAAATTGATTTATATGACCTTAATCCAAAAATGATTGTGGGTGTGGGTGCTTCTTTAATTCCATTCTTAGCTCATGATGATGCAAATAGGGCACTTATGGGATCAAATATGCAGCGTCAAGGTGTACCACTTCTAAGAAGTGAAGCTCCGATTGTTGGGACTGGAATAGAAAAATATGTTGCCCGTGATGCATGGCAAATAGTAAAAGCCAAAAGAGGTGGAGAAATTATAAAAGTAGATGCTAAAAATATTTATATTTTGGGTGAAGATGAAAACGGTGTTTATATTGACCATTACGGACTTGAAAAATATCTTAGAACTAACCAAAATACATGTTTTGACCAAAGACCTATTGTAAGGGTAGGAGATAAAATAAATGCCGGTGATGTAATAGCCGATGGTCCTAATATGGATAACGGAGAGCTTGGAACTGGTAAAAATGTAATGGTTGCATTTATGCCATGGAATGGTTATAACTATGAAGATGCTATAGTTCTTAATGAAAGAATTATAAAAGATGATGTTTATACATCTGTTCATATTTATGAACAAGTTTGTGATGTAAGAGAGCTTAAACACGGACTTGAAGAACTTACAGCAGATATTCCTGGAATTAAATCAGAACATTTAACACATCTTGATGAAAGCGGTATTATTAAAGTTGGTACATATGTAAAACCGGGAATGATCTTAGTAGGTAAAATTTCTCCAAAAGGAGATGTAAAGCCAACTCCAGAAGAAAGATTATTAAAATCAATCTTCGGGGACAAATCGGGTCATGTTGTAAACTCTTCACTTTATGCACCAGCAAGTATGGAAGGTGTTGTTATTGATGTAAAAGTTTATACTAAAAAAGGGTATGAACTAGATGAAAGAGCAAAAAAGGCTCATGATGAAGAGAAAGAAAAAATAGAAGATGTTTATAAGAATCAATTATCAATTATTGATAAAGAAGAGATGTTTTCACTTATAACACTTCTTTCAAACAGTGAGCTTATTAAAGATTTGGAATTAAACGGGAAATCTTATAAAGCGGGAAGTAAAATTGATAAAGAAGATTTAGAAAATATTAATAAATTTTTACTTTTAAGTTTGATTGAATATTTTGATGAAAATGTAGCAAGTAAATTTGAAAGAATAAAAGTTAAATATCAGGCTGAAAAAGAAAAAATAAGAGCTGAATATGATGAAAAAATGGAAGTACTTGAAAGAGATGATATCTTAAAAAACGGTGTTGCCAAAATGGTAAAAGTTTATATTGCTAATAAAAGAAAAATAAAAGTTGGTGATAAAATGGCAGGGCGTCATGGAAACAAAGGTATTGTAAGTATTATTGTCCCAAAAGAAGATATGCCTTATATGGCTGATGGACGAACTGTAGATGTTGTGTTAAATCCGCTTGGTGTTCCATCAAGGATGAACATAGGACAAATTTTGGAAGTTCATTTAGGGCTTGTAGGTAAAAATCTTGGAATGCAAATAGAAAATATGCTAAAACAAGAGCAAAATGATATGATGAAAAAATTAAGAGCCAAAATGAAAGAAATAGTTGAAGTTGCTCATTTTGGTGAACATTATAAAAATTTTCTTGATAATTTAACAAATGAAGAATTACTCAAATATGCTCAGGACTGGGCTAAGGGAGTTAAATTTGCAACACCTGTATTTGAGGGTGTAAATGATGAAGAGTTTAAAAAATTATTTGAATTGGCTCAAATTCCAACTGATGGGAAGACACAATTATTTGATGGGAAAACAGGTGAACCTATTAAAGAAAGAGTTAATGTTGGATATATGTATATGCTAAAACTTCATCACCTTGTTGATGATAAAGTTCATGCAAGAAGTATTGGTCCATATAGCTTAATTACTCAGCAACCAGTCGGAGGTAAAGCTTTATTTGGTGGACAAAGATTTGGAGAAATGGAAGTTTGGGCTCTTGAAGCTTATGGCGCGGCATATAACCTTAAAGAGATGCTTACAACAAAATCAGATGATGTTGAAGGTAGAAATAAAGCTTATAGAGCCCTAACAAGAGGAGAGAATGTTCCTATTGAAGGGCTTAGTGAAACATTTTTTGTTTTAAGTAAAGAGTTAAGATCTCTTGGACTTGATTTAGAGTTTTATAAAAAGGAAGAAGACAATGAAGAGATTTAAATATACTAAACTTGCTTGGGATGAAGGACACAGACCATCTGATATTGATGCTATTCAGGTAAAAATAGCAAGTCCAGAAGAGATACTTTCATGGTCTTTTGGTGAGGTAAAAAAACCAGAAACGATTAACTATAGAACATTAAAGCCTGAAAGAGACGGGCTTTTTTGTGCCAAGATATTTGGACCTATAAATGATTATGAGTGTCTTTGCGGAAAATATAAAAAAATGCGCTATAAAGGTATTGTTTGTGAAAAATGTGGCGTAAAAGTTACAAGTTCTAAAGTTAGACGAGAAAGATTTGGACATATTGAACTTGTAACACCTGTAGCTCATATATGGTATGTATCTAATCTTCCAAGCAGAATAGGAACTCTTCTTGGTATTAAAATGAAAGATCTTGAAAGAGTTTTATATTATGAAGCTTATGTAGTTTATAAAACCGGTGATGCTCCTGTCAAAGAAGGGGATGTTCTTGTAGAAGAAGAGTATAGAAAACTTCTGGATCTTTATGGCGATAGTGGTTTTCATGCTGAAATGGGAGCTGATATTATAAGAAGAATGCTCGAAGAACTTGATTTAGCAGAAATGTATCATACATTAAAAGAAGACCTTAAAAATACAAAAAGCGAAGCCAAGAAAAAAGATATAGTAAAAAAACTTAAAATTGTTGAAGGATTTTTAAATAGCGATAACAGACCTGAGTGGATGATTATGTCTGTAATTCCTGTTCTTCCACCTGATCTTAGACCTCTTGTTCCACTTGAGGGAGGTAAATTTGCAGTTGCTGATGTAAATGATTTATATAGAAGAGTAATTCACAGAAACCAAAGACTAAAAAGACTTATAGAACTTGATGCTCCTGAAATTATTATTAGAAATGAAAAAAGAATGCTTCAAGAATCTGTTGATGCTTTATTTGATAATGGAAGGCGTGGAAATACTATTAAGGGTGCAAATAAAAGACCTCTTAAATCTTTAAGTGATATTATTAAAGGTAAAACAGGTAGATTTAGACAAAATCTTCTTGGTAAAAGGGTTGATTATTCAGGAAGAAGTGTTATTGTTGTTGGGCCAAATTTAAGAATGGATCAATGTGGTCTTCCTAAAAAAATGGCGTTAGAATTGTTTAAACCGCATTTAATAGGAAAACTTGAAGAAAAAGGTTATGCAACAACGATTAAACAGGCTAAAAAACATATAGAAGATAAAACTCCTGAAGTTTGGGAATGTTTACAAGAAATAGTAGATCAATATCCTATTTTACTAAATAGGGCACCAACACTTCATAAATTATCAATTCAGGCATTTCATCCTTTATTAATTGACGGGCATGCAATTCAGCTTCACCCATTAGTTTGTGCAGCATTTAATGCAGACTTTGACGGTGATCAAATGGCAGTTCACGTTCCTTTAAGTCAAGAAGCTATTGCAGAAGCAAAACTTTTAATGCTAAGCAGTATGAATATTCTTTTACCAGCAAGTGGTAAAGCTATAGCAGTTCCTTCTCAGGATATGGTTTTAGGTATTTATTATCTATCTTTAGTAAAAGACGGAGTAAAAGGTGAGCATAAACTATTTGCAAATCCTGAAGAAGTTTTAATGGCATTTGATGAAGGTGTTGTAGATTTACATGCAAAAATTAAAGCAAGAGTTAAAGGAAGCGTAGTTGAAACTACTCCTGGTAGAATGATATTACATTCAATTGCCCCTGAGATTGTTCCAACTGAAATGTATAATAAAATTATGAAGAAAAAAGATATCGCAAATCTTGTTGATTATGTATATAAAATGGGCGGTCTTAAAATTACCGCTGAATTTTTGGATAATCTTAAAAATTTAGGATTTAAATATGCGGCAAAAGTAGGGGTTTCTATCTCTATGGATGATATTATTGTTCCAGAAGAAAAGCCTGAAATTATTGCAGGTGCTCTTGAAAAAGTTAAAGAAGTTCAAGACCAATATAAAAAAGGTCTGTTAACAGAACAAGAAAGATACAATAAAATTATTGATATCTGGACAAGAGTGGATAATGAAATTAAAGAAAAACTTCTAAAAATTATGGAACTTGATAAAGATGGGTTTAATTCAATTTATATGATGGCTGATTCAGGTGCGAGAGGTAGTGCAAGTCAAATTAAACAGCTAGCAGGTATGAGGGGTCTTATGGCAAAACCAAATGGTGAAATTATTGAAACCCCAATTATTTCTAACTTTAAAGAGGGGTTAAACGTACTTGAGTTCTTTATTTCAACTCATGGTGCTAGAAAAGGTCTTGCAGATACAGCTCTTAAAACAGCAAGTGCCGGATATTTAACAAGGAAACTTGTTGATGTTTCACAAAACTTTAGAGTTGTAATGGATGATTGTGGAACGCATGAGGGAATTGAAGTAACTGATATAACCGATGGTTCAACTCTTGTAGAATCTTTAGAAGAAAGAATTTATGGAAGAGTGTTGGCTGATGATGTTTATGATCCTATTACAAATGAAGTGTTATTTACAGAAGGAACACTGATAACTGAAGAAGAGGCAAAAGAGATTGTTAGAAAAAGTGTAAAATCAGTTAAGATAAGAAGTTCTTTAACTTGTAAAACATCTAAAGGGATTTGTTCTAAATGTTATGGAATGAGTTTGGCTGAAAGAAGACTTGTAAAAGTCGGGGAAGCTGTCGGTATTGTTGCAGCTCAATCTATCGGGGAACCTGGAACACAGCTAACTCTTAGAACATTCCATACAGGAGGTATTGCAGGTTCAACTCAAGAAGAAAGACAAATTGTTGCTGATAAACACGGGTATATCAGATATTATAATATTGATACATACGATAGAAATGGTAAAAAGATTGTTGCAAATAGACGTAATGCAGCGGTTTTGTTGGTTGAGCCAAAACTTAAAGCTCCATGCAATGGAATTATAAAAGTTCAAACTCAACATGAAGAAGTTTTGATTGAAATTCACTCAGATGATGGAAGTGTAAAAAGATTTTCTTTAAGAAAAGCTGATATTGTAAAAGGAACTGAGCTTGCCGGAATTTCAGGTAAAACTGAAGGAAAACTTTATATCCCGTATAAAGATATGAAAGTAAATAAAGATGATGCTATTGTAGAAGTTATTAAAGAAGCGTGGTATGTTCCTCAAAGGATTCCTTATGGAGCTGAACTTAAAGTTAATGACAATGAACCTATTCCTATGAAAGTGGAAAGTAAAGTCAGCGGAATAATTAAATATTATAAACTTACAGGAGATCATCTTGAGAGGGTTTATGATCTTAAAGCAGGAGAAGAAATAGGAATGGATAATGAATATAAAGGTCTTTTTGCCGTTGTTGTTGATGAAAATGACAGAGAAGCTGAAAGATATTATATTATTAGAGGTTCTAAAATTCTAAAAGATGACAATTCTTCTATTAAAAATGGAGAAATTATTGCTAAGCCTTTAAGTGATGAACAACCTGTAATTGCAGAATGGGATCCATTTGCAAATCCTATTTTAGCCGAAGCTAATGGGATAATTAAATTTGAAGATATTATAGACGGATTTACTGTAACAACTCAAGTTGATGAGCTTACAGGTGAATCTAGAATTATTGTTAAAGAATATTTACCAAAAGGTTATCATCCAAGAATTATTCTAGCAAGCAGTGATAAAATGTTTGAATATGTACTTGATCCTAAAACGGTTATTCACGTTCAAGAAGGTGCTGAGGTGACTCAAGGTGATATTTTGGCAAAAACACCAAAAGCAGTTGCTAAATCAAGCGATATTACAGGGGGTCTTCCAAGGGTTAACGAACTTTTTGAAGCAAGACGTCCAAAATCACCAGCAGCTATCAGTGAAATAGACGGAATTGTTAAATTTGGTAAAAGTATAAGAGGTAAACAAAGACTTATTGTTGAAGGTAAATCTTCTGTTAAAGAATATTTAATTTCAAATGATAGACAAATTTTAGTTCATGAAGGTGATTTTGTTCACGCAGGTGAGAGACTTACAGACGGACAAGTTTCAAGTTATGATATTTTAAAAATTCTTGGAGAAAAAGCACTTCAACAATATATTGTAAATGAAGTTCAAAAAGTCTACAGACTTCAAGGAGTTAATATTAACGATAAACATATAGAACTTATTGTAAATCAAATGTTAAGACAAGTAAGAATTGTAGACAGCGGTGATACTAAATTTATTGAAGGTGATTTAATAAGTAGAAAAATGTTTAGAGAAGAGAATGAAAGAATTAAAAGATTCGGGGGAGAAAGCGCTATAGCTGAGCCTGTATTAGTCGGTATCACAAGAGCGGCTATTCAATCAGATAGTTTCATTTCTGCAGCTAGTTTCCAAGAAACTACAAGAGTTTTAACAGAAGCTAGTATTCAAGGTAAATTTGATTATCTTGAAGACTTTAAAGAAAATATTGTTTTAGGTAGAGTTGTACCTGTTGGTACCGGAATGTTCTATCATAAAGAAAGAGAACTTAAAATAAATCACGATTAATTTCTTCTTAAAAAGGAAATATTTTTCCTTTTTTTCTTTTATTTATTCAAATATTTTGATATAATCCTGCACTTAAAATTTCAAAAAAGGAAGCAAATGCCTACTATAAATCAGTTAGTTAGAAAAGGTAGAAAACAAGTAATCAAAAAATCAAAATCACCTGCATTGGTGAGTTGTCCTCAAAGAAGAGGAGTTTGTACAAGAGTATATACAACTACTCCTAAAAAACCAAACTCAGCTTTAAGAAAAGTTGCAAAAGTTAGACTTACAAGCGGATTTGAAGTAATCAGCTATATTCCAGGTGAAGGTCATAACCTACAAGAACACAGCATCGTGCTTGTTAGAGGTGGTAGGGTAAAAGATTTACCAGGGGTTAAATATCACGTAGTAAGAGGTGCTTTAGACACAGCAGGTGTTAAAGGAAGAGTACACTCAAGAAGTAAATACGGAACTAAAAAATCAGAAGCTGGAAAATAATTTAAGTTGTAAAACATACTAAACTGAATGATTAAGTAGAATTTGCTTAATTGTTTGGCTACTAAAAAGTAGAGTATGTGGCCCGGAATAGGGTAATAAACACAGAAGACAAACAAGGAGATAATAATGAGAAGAAGAAGAGCCCCAAAGAGACCTGTAATGCCAGATCCGGTATTTAACAGTGAAATAGTTACTAAATTTATTAATAAAGTTATGTGGGATGGTAAAAAGACAATAGCTGAAAAAATCGTTTACGGTGCTATTGAAAGACTTGATTCTAAAGGTGAAGAAAAAGGAATAGATGTATTCTTTAAAGCTATTGAAAATGTTAAACCTCTTTTAGAAGTTAGAAGTAGAAGAGTTGGTGGTGCTACTTATCAAGTACCAGTTGAAGTAAGAGCTGAAAGACAACAAACGCTTTCAATTAGATGGCTTGTTGATGCAGCAAGAAAAAGAAATGAAAGAACAATGGTTGAAAGACTTTCAAATGAACTTTGGGATGCTGTAAATGAAAGAGGATCAGCATTCAAGAAAAAAGAAGATACACATAGAATGGCAGAGGCAAACAAAGCATTTGCTCATTATAGATGGTAAAAATAAATTAAAAATGAAAAGTGAAAAATTTAGAATGATTTTTTTCTTTTCCCCTCTTATTCTACAATTTTTAAAATCTGTTAAAATTTCAAAAAAACTAAGGAGATGTTATGGCAAGAAAAACGCCGCTTAATAAGGTAAGAAATATAGGTATTGCCGCTCATATTGATGCCGGTAAAACGACTACAACGGAAAGAATTTTATATTATACAGGTATTAGTCATAAAATAGGTGAAGTTCACGAAGGTGCAGCTACAATGGACTGGATGGACCAAGAAAAAGAAAGAGGTATTACAATTACTTCTGCTGCTACTACTTGTTTTTGGAATAATCATCAAGTTAATATTATCGATACACCAGGGCATGTTGATTTTACTATTGAAGTTGAAAGAAGTATGAGGGTACTTGATGGTGCTGTTGCAGTGTTTTGTGCTGTTGGAGGAGTTCAACCTCAAAGTGAAACTGTTTGGAGACAAGCAAATAAATACAGAGTTCCAAGAATCGCATTTGTAAATAAAATGGACAGAATAGGTGCCGATTTTTATAATGTTGAAAAACAAATTAAAGAAAGACTAAAATCAAATCCAGTTCCAATTCAAATTCCAATAGGTGCTGAAGAAAACTTTAAAGGTGTTGTTGATTTAGTTAAAATGAAAGCACTTGTATGGGAAGATGAAGCTGCAATGGGAAGTAAATACGAAGTTGTTGATATTCCGGCTGATTTAGTTGAAAAAGCAGAAGAATACAGAGAAAAATTAATTGAATCTATTGCTGAAACAGATGAAACTTTAATGGAAAAATATTTTGCCGGAGAAGAGTTAAGCGAAGATGAAATTAAAGCTGCAATTAAAAAAGCAACTATTAATATTGAAATTATTCCTATGCTTTGTGGTACTGCATTTAAAAATAAAGGTGTTCAACCGTTACTTGATGCTGTAATTGATTATCTTCCATCTCCTGAAGAAGTTGATTGGATTAAAGGAATTGACCCTAAAAGTGGTGATGAAATTAGTGTAAATCCTTCTGATGAAGAGCCGTTTAGCGGACTTGCATTTAAAATTATGACTGACCCGTTTGTTGGGAAACTTACGTTTACAAGATTTTATTCAGGAACTATTGAATCGGGAAGTTATGTTCTTAATTCAACTAAAAACAAAAAAGAAAGAGTAGGTAGACTTCTTAGAATGCACTCAAATAAAAGAGAAGAAGTACAAAAATTCTATAGTGGTGAAATTGGAGCAATTGTAGGTCTTAAAAACACTCTTACAGGGGATACTCTTTGTGATGAAAAAAGACCAATAATTTTAGAAAGAATGGAATTTCCTGATCCAGTTATTTCTGTAGCAGTTGAGCCAAAAACAAAAGCTGACCAGGAAAAAATGGCATTAGCACTTCAAAAACTTGCTGAAGAAGATCCAAGTTTTAGAGTTCAAACAGATGAAGAAAGTGGACAAACAATTATTTCTGGTATGGGTGAACTTCACTTAGAAATTCTTGTAGATAGACTTAAAAGAGAATTTAAAGTTGAATGTAATACAGGTAAACCTCAAGTTGCATACAGAGAAACATTTAAAAACCAAGTTGAACAAGAATACAAATATGCAAAACAATCAGGTGGTAGAGGACAATATGGTCATGTATATATTAGATTAATCCCTCAAGAATCAGGTAAAAGTTATGAATTTATTGATATGATTAAAGGTGGGGTAATTCCTAGAGAATATATTCCTGCAGTTGATAAAGGTATTCAAGAAGCAGCTCAAAGCGGTGTTTTAGCAGGATTTCCTGTAGTTGACTTTAAAGTTGAACTTTATGATGGTAGTTATCATGATGTTGACTCAAGTGAAATGGCATTTAAACTAGCTGGGTCTATGGCATTTAAAGAAGGTATGAAAAAAGCAAATCCTGTAATCTTGGAACCTGTTATGAAAGTTGAAATAGAAGTTCCTGAAGAATATATGGGAGATGTTATTGGGGATATTAATAGAAGAAGAGGGCAAGTAAACTCTATGGAAGATGTACACGGTATTAAACAAATTAATGCATTTGTTCCATTAAGTGAAATGTTTGGATATTCAACAGATCTTAGAAGTATGACTCAAGGTAGAGGAACATATTCAATGGTATTTGACCATTATGAAGAAGTTCCAAATAATATTGCGCAAGAAATTATTAAAGAAAGACAAGGGGAATAATCTCCTTTTTTTCTTAATATTATATTGGTGTATTTGTTATTAGTATATTGAAATGTAAATGAGTTACAAATAACCAATAACTAATAACAAATACATTACTCTTTAAAGGCTTTTTTATGTATTATACTTTTAATGAAATAGATAGACTTATTAATGAAGATATGCCTCTTTTTGATTTAACAAAAGAGCTTTTAGATATTAAAAATCCAGGTAAAATAACTTTTTTTACGAGAAAAGATACAATAGTAACAGCAAATAATTTAGTTGAAAGACTTTGTCAGAGATTAAACTTAAAAATAATTTTTAAAGAAAAAGATGGAAGTTTCATTAAAGCTAATAGTAAACTTTTAGAAGCTGAAGGCGGGGAAGTTTTGATTTTGTGGAAAGTTGCTCAAAATATTTATGAATATGCTTTAAGTGTTTCAACATATACAAATGAAATGGTGAAATTGGCCAAAAATATTAATCCTCACATAGAAATTTTAACAACCAGAAAAATTATTCCTTTTACTAAAAAAATAGCCCTAAATGCTGTAATGGATGGAGGAGGCTTTCCTCATAGGGTTACTACGACTGAGACAATTTTGATATTTGATAATTATATAAATCTTTATGGAGGTTGGGAAAATTTTTATAAAGATTTTAAAAATTTAAAGCATAAGTCTATTGAAAAAAAATGGGTTGTTGAATGTGAGGGGATAGAGCATGCTAAAAAATTGATTGATTTAGGAGTAGATATTTTACAGCTTGATAAAGTAAATGTAGAAACTACCGCAAAAATAGTTGAAATAGCTCATAAAAAAGGAATAAAAGTTTTAAGTGCGGGAGGTATTAATAAAGATAATGTGGAAGAATATGCAAAAACAAAAGTTGATGGAATAGTTACAACCGCCCCTTATTTTGCAAAAGGAGCTGATGTTAAAGTTGTTATAGAACCTTTTTAAGTTCTTTTACCCATTTTTCCATTACTTCATTTGCAATTAGTGCCGGTGCTTCTAAAAATGCTATTTCAAATTTATTTTCAAATTCCGTAATACCAATACTTCTTGGTCTAACAGCTGATATTTTTCCGTTTAAAAGTTTGTTACCAAAACAAAACATTATAATTTTACAATCTTTAATATTTGATGCTATTTCTCCGTTTTCTAAATTCTTGGTGTGTTTGTAATGATCAAATTCTCCTATATATTTGGATACTGGATGAGAATTTATTTTTTCTTTAAAAAATTCAATAATCTCTTGAGCGGTTTTATAATGAGTTTCATTTTTGTCTATATCAAGTGTGAAAACAGGATATTTTTCTTGCAAAATTGTTTGTTTCATTTACTTCCTTTTTTAATGGAAGTGTAAAAAATATAAGTTAAAATTATATTAATAATAAATTTTTTTTATATTATTTTTTTTAAAGAGTCGCTTAGTTTCTCTATTATTTCATCTAAAGATAAAGATTTTAATTTTGAATCGTTAAAAAGACCGTTCATAATTCCGTGTCAGCTTGATTGGATTATATTATAAATTTAAATACTTATCCAGTCTCCCTTCAAAAAAAATAGCCAGCTGAAAGAGTGTTAAATTCCAGTTTCTAATTGGCATAGTCCATTTTTTTGTGCATTTTGTACACCTAAATAGAGTAATTTCAATATATTCACAAGGATATTATTATGCAAAACCGGAGCCTATGTAAAAAATAAGTGGTATAATTATAAAAAAAAAGGTAATAAGTGGATCGCAGAGAATTTTTAAAAGTTTCTTTATTCAGCAGTGCTTTGGTAACACCTTTATTTGCAAAAGATTTAAAAAAAACCCATTTTATTTTACCTAAAAAGCCTTTTGAATATTTTCATAAAAGAGCTAAAAATTCTAAATTCAGAGTAATGCTGATAGGTGGAATTCACGGCAATGAAATGGGAGCTTATAAGGCTGCAGATATGCTTATTGATGCCACACTTGAAAAAGGTGAGCTTTTAATTATTCCAAGAAGTAATTTTACATCTATATTGGCTGATGTAAGAGGTTATAACGGGGATATGAACAGAAAATTTGAATATATTTCAAAAAAAGACCCGGACTATTATTATGTGGAACTTTTAAAAGAGGCTATTTTAAATTATAAACCGGATGTTTTGATATCTATGCATGACGGATATGGATTTAATATCGAAAATAAAAAAGCATGGGGACAAAGCGTTGTAATAGATGAAAATCATTATAAAAATTTTAATCTTTACACTGAGGCTGAATTTGTAAGAAGTCATGCAAATATCTATTTGTATAAAAAATTATCTTTAATAAATACTAAAACATTTACTTCACATATTCATGATGAACAAAAAAAGGCACTTACAGGATGGTGTTTAGAACATGGAATAAAGGCGTTTTGTATAGAAAGCTCAAAGCAGCTGCCAAATGTTGAAGAAAAAATAAAAACACATTTAATAATGCTTAGGGAATTTTTTAAGTTATATGATGTTAAAATAACAGAACTTAATGAAATGATAAAAGAGCCTTCTAAATTTATAGATAAAAGGGATACTGAAATTATCTTAGAAATAAATTCACAAAGATATAGATATAAAAAGAGTGAGTTTTTAAAAGTTACAAGAGGTTCAAACATAAAAGTTGTAAAAATTAACGGACCAAGAGGCTCTTTTATCATTCCAAGACATATCAATTTAAACTGGAAGAGCTTTTATGCTCCATATGTGAAATTTGATGTTAAGAATGATTATAAAAAATTATTCAATCTAAAAATAAAGGCGTAAAAATGGGATATACATTAATTAGCTATGATGAAATTATTGAAGTTCACGGTGATATGTGTGATGAGGTGTTTAAAAAAAAAGATGATTTTGAATTTAACAATAAATCAAATTATATAGATTTTGCAACATTTGAAGAAGTGGAAGAATTTTTAAATAAAAATCGAGATGCTAAAATTGTCTTTTGTGAAAAATGTAATCCAGAAAGTAAAGAATATGATGAAGAATATGACGATTTTTATGAGGAATTTGATGATGAAGATGAAGAAATAGGTGATAGTTGCTGTATTATTTGATATAATTTTAAAAAAAGGAGAAGTAATGTTTAAAGAATGTTGCCCTGAATTATTACCTGTAATGGAGAAAGCTGCGGCTGAGAATCCTCATATTGATAAATTAATTCAAAGACACGATGAACTTAATAAATTAATAGATGATGCAGAAGCTGGAAGAGAGCATGTTGAAGAGCTTGAACTTGAAAAACTTAAAAAAGAAAAACTTCATTTAAAAGATGAAGTATATCAAGCTGTTTTAGAATATAAAAAAGAGCATAATCTTTAAGCTCTTTTTATTCTAACAGTTTTAAAGCAAGCTCTGTTAGAGAATTTCTATAAATCTTTTGTAAATCTACATGTGCTAGTGCTTCGTGTGGTAAAACCTGCTGAAGTCTGTATAAACCGCTGTCTTGTTTATTGATAGTTGAATATGTTTGATGAATATCTCCAAGTAAAAACAGTTTACTCCCTTCGCTCATTCTGGATAAAATCATACTCATATATTCTCTTGTAACTAATTGAACTTCATCCACTATTAAAATTTCATCTTCCAAAATAGAAACGCCTTGAATCATATTAAGAGGAATTATTTCAAATTTTTCAAAAAAGAGCTGAGATTTTATTGAATCGTAATTTAATCCTTTTACATCTTTATATAAAAAATTTAATGCACTTAAAAATCCACCAGCCCATTCTAACATTTTTTCATCTTTGCTTCCTGGTAAAAAACCTATGTCATAAGCACTGCTTATTCCAATAGGAGGGCGTGTTATAAATATTTTCTTTTTGGTTAAACTTAAAGCCATAGCAGTTGCAAGAAGTGTTTTTCCACTTCCAAATTTACCTGTAAGAAGTGTAGCCGTAGCTTCTTCCATTGCATATACCGCACATTTTTGATAAATATCAAGCGGAGTAAAAACAGGGGCATTTTTTATTCTTATTTTTGAAGTTTCAGGAATATTGTCAACTCTTTCTATCCCTTTATAAGGATTATAGCAATAAGCAAGGTCTCTTACTTCATCTTTTGTAATTACAAAATCCCAAGGGGCTAAATCGTGATTGAATTTTTCTTTTATATATTTTTTAAATTCATCTATAGCTTTAACTCCTATAAAATGTCCAAATTTAAAATTTTTATCTTCTATTAAAATGGTTTATCCTTTGATTTTCATAGAAAAATCTTTAAATGTTGCCTGGTGAATTATAGCTCCGCTGCTTATTGCATCAATTCCTAAATCTTCATACTCTTTTAGATTCTCTAATGTAATATTTCCGCTTGCTTCAAGTAGCGCTTTTGGATAATTTTTATTTCTAAAATCAACCACTTTTTTTATAGTTTCAAAATCCATATTATCACACATTACAATATCAGCTCCTGCTTCTATAGCTTCTTTTGCCTGATTTAGGGTTTCAGCTTCAACTTCTATTTTGGTTGTAAAAGGGATATTTGCTCTTGAAGTATTAATAGCTTCTTTTATTGATTTAAAAGTTGCTAAATGGGTATCTTTTAGCATTAAACAATCATCAAGTCCAAGTCTGTGATTTGTAACACCTCCGCATTTAGCTGCATATTTTTCAAAATTTCTAAGAAGAGGTCTTGTTTTTCTGGTATCGAGAATTTTAAGTTTTTTTACTTTTTTGCTAAATTCATAAGCATTGCTGGCAATTCCGCTTGCGTGTTGAAGAATATTAAGTAAACTTCTTTCAATGCTTAAAATATCTTTTGCATTTCCGTTTATATAAAAAATAACATCGCTATTTTTGTAAAAATCCCCGTCTTCAAAATTAAAATCAAATTTTATATCTGCTAAATAGCTAAAGTTTTTTATATATGCAATTCCTGCAATTACACCTTCGCTTTTTGCAATAATGTTTGCATTTATAATTTTATTAGGAATAATATCCCTTGCTAAATCTCCTCTTCCTATATCTTCTTTTAAGACTTCTTTTAAAAAATCTATTATTTGAAAATTCATTAAATTCATTTTGTTATCTCCATCATTTTATTTAATGCTAAAAGAGAATTTTTTGCAATTTTTTTATCTACTTTTATTTCATTATATGGTTTTCTTTTATCTATTGCTATTAATAAATCATATAGCTCTTTTAAAGTTGTTTCATTCATTGAAGGGCATTCGGGTTTTGTGGATGAGAGAACATAAATATTTGGATTAATATCTCTTTTCATTCTATTTACAAAATTAAATTCGGTTCCTATTGCCATTGTTTCATTTGGATGTTCTTTTACATAATTTAATATTTGAGATGTTGAACCTATAAAGTCCGCCTTTTCGCAAACTTCCGGGGAGCATTCAGGATGAACTACTATTTTGATATCTGGGAATCTTTCCTTATAAAAATCGATGTGTTCTGGCATAAAAAGCTGATGAACAGAGCAGTGTCCGTCAAAACAGATAATATCGCTTTTTTGCCAATTATCTTCTTTTATGATAGAAGCTTTTAAATTTAAAATTTTTGCCATATTTCTTCCAAGATTTTTATCAGGTAAAAAGTATATTTTTTTATTTTGATTTATTGCCCATTTAATTATTTTATCTGCACTGGAACTTGTGCATATACTTCCGTTTAATTCTCCTACAATGGCTTTTATGTTAGCAGAAGAATTTACATAACAAACAGGAATAAAATCGATCTTTTCTTTTTGTAAAAGTTTAATGTCGTTTTTTACTTTTTGTTCTTCCGCCATTCTGGCCATAGAACAGCTTGCTAATTTTGGCATATAAACCGGAATATTAGGATTTAGTATTTTTGCACTCTCTCCCATAAAACTAACCCCGCAAAAAATCAAAGGTGTTTTTAAATTCATGGTTTTTTTTGCAAGTTCAAGGCTATCACCCGTTAAATCGGCTATATTAAAAATTTCATCTTTTTCATAATAGTGTGCCGCTAAGGTGATATTGTGTTTTTTTAGTAATTTTTTTATTGAGTTAATCATTAATTACCTTTGTGCGTATTTTTTTTAATTATATTATAATTTCACAAAAAAGGAAATTAATGAGTAATTTATTATTGTATTTATTGGCTTATTTAATAGGAGGTATTCCGTTTGGATACATAATTGCCAAATATTTTGCAGGAGTTAATATAAAAGAACACGGAAGTGGGAATATCGGGGCTACGAATGTTCTTAGGGTTTTAAAGCAAATTGATCCAAAAAGAGCTAAATTTTTAGCCGGAATTACGCTATTTTTAGATGCTTTTAAAGGTGCTTTTGTGATTTTGGCAGCCAAATTTATGGGAGTTTGTGACGCTACTTTATGGACTTTGGCTGTAATAGTAATAATAGGTCACTGTTTTTCTCCGTTTTTAAAATTTGAAGGTGGAAAAGGGGTTGCTACAACTGCCGGGGCATTGTTAGTTTTGATTCCTTATGCTGTTTTGGTCGGGATAGTAGTTTGGTTTATAATGGCAAAGACAGTAAAAATTTCTTCAATAAGTTCACTTACAGGGATTTTGGTGGGTATTTTCAGTGCATATATTTTATATCCTCATCCGAGTATTGAATCACACGCACCTCTTTGGATAATTGCTTTTATTATTATTTATAAACACAGAGAAAATATTTATAGACTTATTACAGGTCAGGAAAAAAGAGTGGTTTAAGTTAGGGATTATAGAGAAGTTTTAAGTAATTTAGGAGTAGGAGGAAAGTTTTAAGTTCCTAGTAATTTTGGAGAATGGAGAATTTAGAATGGAAAATGGAGAATTTAGGATAATTATAGAAGATTTAACTTTTAAAGCAATTTTAGGGCTTTTAGAAAAAGAGAGAAACGAAAAACAAATTGTTATAGTAAATGCAAAAATAGATTATGAAGATAAAAAAAATTATATAGATTATGCAAAGGTTTGTGATTTAATAGTACAAATTATTCAAAATGGAAAATTTTTGCTTATTGAAGAGGCTATTGATGAGGTTGAAAAAAGATTAAAAATTAATTTTCCTCAAATGAAAAGTCTCTATTTACATATTAAAAAACCTGAAATTTTAAAGAATGCTTTAGTTGGAGTTGAAATTTTAAGAAAATATTAAATTTTGATATAATTTTGTAAAGGTAAATTAAAGGAGATTATGTGCGGCTTTTAATAGTTGAAAAAGATGAAACGCTAAATGAGCTTATAAAACTTTCCGTCAATGAAATAGGATACAAAAGTGATGAAGCTTTTACAATTAAAGATGGAAAATATTTTTTAGATATAAGAAATTATAATCTTGTAATTGTGGATTTGAATTTTGGATTAAGTGAAGTTTTTAAATTTATAGATTATGCTAAAAATTTATATCCATTGCTTAAAATAATTGTAATTTCAGATGATTCTTCTATAGAGACGGAAATAAAAACATTAAAAATGGGAGCTGATGATTTTATAAAAAAACCTCTTAACTTTGATTTAGTCACAACAAGAATAAATGTGGCTTTAAGAAGTGGAAGAGAATCTCAAATAAAAATTAAAGATTTAGTTATTTTAAAAGATGAAGAAAAAATTATTTTTAATGATAAAACAACATATCTTAAAGGAAAATCTTTTGAAGTCTTTATGCATCTGGCTAGATATCCAAATCAGGTTATTTCAAAAGAGCAGCTTTTAGATGCTATTTGGGAAGAGCCTGAGATGGTAACACCAAATGTTATTGAAGTTGCAGTAAATCAAATTCGTCAAAAGGTTGACAAAGTTTTTAAAATTGATACAATACAGA
>JALUWM010000006.1 GCA_027019465.1 Campylobacterales bacterium | reverse complement strand
GGTAGAAAAATTCCAGGAGCCAGGGATATTGATGATGAAATGAGTGATGCAAGATATCATTTTGACTGGAAAAAGCAGTTTGAATTAGCCCTAGACCCAGAGAGAGCAAAAGAATTTCACGATGAAACTTTGCCACAAGAAGTATTTAAAGAAGCTGAATTTTGTTCTATGTGCGGACCTAAATTTTGCAGTTACAAAGTAACTCAACACGCACTAGAAGAGTTTAACTGGGATGAGTTTAAAAAAGAAGCGGCTAGTAAAATGGAGCAAAATTAGTATTGACAATAAAACAAAAAAATAATATAAAGCTAAAAAAAAGGAGCATAAGTGAAAGAAAAAATTAAAGAGGCGTTAAAAAGCGTTGTATATCCTGGATTTAAAAAATCAATAGTAGATTTTGGATTTGTAAAAGATATTGAAATTAGTGATGACGGTAAAAGTGCAATTATTACTTATCAAATTCCATCAAGTGATGATGAAATTGCAAACAGACTAAACACTTCAACAATAGATGAGCTTAAAAAAATAGGGGTTGAAGCTTCAACTCAGATAATCAGACCAAAAAAACCAAGAGAAACAAGCTCTAGAGGCGTTAATAAAATGCCAAGCGTAAAAAGCTTTGTAATGGTAAGCAGCGGAAAAGGTGGTGTTGGAAAATCTACAACATCTGTAAATTTAGCCCTTTCTCTTGTAAAAGAAGGTAAAAAAGTAGGGCTGCTTGACGGGGATATTTACGGTCCGAATGTTGCCAGAATGCTTGGAATGCAAGATAGAAAACCAGAAGTTGTGGGAAATAAAGTTAAACCTTTTGAAGTTCACGGAATAGAATTTATCTCTATGGCGAATCTGTTACCTGCTGGGAAAGCGTTAATGTGGAGAGGTGCTATGCTTGTTAAAGCTCTTCAACAATTTATGGAAGATGTTGAGTGGGGTGAGCTTGATATAGTTGTAATTGATATGCCTCCAGGAACAGGGGATGCTCAAATGACAATGGCACAGCAGGTTCCGGTAACTGCGGGAGTAGCGGTTACAACTCCACAAACAGTAGCGGTTGATGATGCAAAAAGAAGTATGGATATGTTCAAGCAGCTTCATATTCCAATAGCCGGGGTTGTTGAGAATATGAGCGGATTTATCTGTCCAAACTGCGGAGTTGAGTATGATATTTTCGGTAAAGGGGCGGCGGTAACTTTGGCAAAAGAGTATGACACAAAAGTTTTAGCTCAAATTCCAATAGAACCTGCAATAAGAGTTGGCGGAGACAATGGAAACCCTATTATAGTTTCTGCACCTGATAGTGAAAGTGCTAAAAGATTTCAAAAAGCGGCTAAAGAATTAATAGAATATATTGATTATGTTTTAGCAGAAGATTTAGCGGGAAATGAGATGATTCAACCAATTTACGGAGTAAACGGAACTCCAAGTGCGTGCAGTATGAAATAATCAACCGCAACTAGCCGGGATTTTTCCGGCAAGCACTCCTTGTAAAAATGCTTTTAAATCGTTTAATTTCCCTTTTTTGATGATTTTTTTAATTCCTTTAATTGCAATAAACTGTTTTTCTTTTTTTAATATTTCTATCAATTTTTGAGCATTATTTGCAAAAAGTCTGTTTAAATCATTTGAAGTTTTGGCTTCTATTATTTTTATAAAATCGGTTACTTTTATTTTTGATGACTGTAAAATATATTTTTTATAATATTTAAAGCCTAAATTATAATCTCCTTTTGTTTCGAAAAGTTCGCTTTTTGCAAAAGTCTGAGCTACTTTGTAAGTTTTTAAAGTAACACTTTTATTACTTTTATAAACTCTTAAAATTATTATGGCTTCATCGCTGTTATTTAAATCGTTTATAATTTGAGGTAATATATGAGAATTAAATTCTTTTTTGATTATTGTTTGAATATTGGTTGCAAATAAAGAAATCGCACTTAAAAACAGTAAACTTTTTTTAATCATTAATTATCCTTTTTTTTCAATTATAGCGTATTTTTTCGTTTAAGCCCAAATTTTTTGAGTTTTGAATTTGTATATGGATTAGTTGGTAGATTCAGCAAAAGTATCTTTTAATGTAATTTATTAATTGTATCAAAATGTTAAAAATTTAGTGATGTTTTAACATATTAGAGTTTATATGTTAAGATTTTTTGATTTTTTTAACATAACACTGATTATATGTTAAAATATTTTGATTTTTTTAACATAAGGATATTTATGAATAAACTACCTTTAAAAAAAGATGTAGAAACAAAAAAAGTTTTAAAAAAAAGTATTTTAGCAAACAGGGCTTTGTCTCTTCTCAATGGTGTTGCAAATATAATTCCGAATCAATATCTCTTAATAAGCTCTTTAATATTAAAAGAAGCTAAATCAAGCAGTGAGATTGAAAATATTGTAACCACAACTGATGAATTATATAAAGCGGAAATAGATTTAGAAGTATCAAGAGAAACAAAAGAAGTACAAAGATATAAAGAAGCTCTGTTTAAAGGCTATAAATTATTAAAAAAAGATAATTTACTTTTAATAAAGCATTTAATTAAAATTCAATCAATTATAGTTGATAATAATGCAGGAATTAGAAAACAAGCCGGTACTACTTTAAAAAATTCAAAAGGAGAAGTCGTTTACACTCCTCCTCAAAGTTATGATGAGATTATGGAGCTTTTAAGCAATTTAGAAGAGTATATAAACAATGACAATTTAGAAGATTATGATTATTTAGTAAAAATGGCTATTATTCATTTTCAGTTTGAAGCCATACATCCTTTTTATGACGGTAATGGAAGAGTTGGCAGAATTTTAAATGTTTTGTATTTGGTGTATAAGGAACTTTTGAATTTGCCGATTTTATATATCAGTGATTATATAATAAAAAATAAAGAGAGATATTATCAGCTTTTATCAGCTCTACATAAAGAGGATAAATGGGAAGATTATATTATTTTTATGCTTGATGCGGTAGAAAAAACAGCAATTAATACAATTAAGACTATTAAAGAAATTAAATTGCTTATGGATAAACAGGCAGAATTTATTCAAAATAAACTTCCAAAAATATATTCAAAAGAATTGTTGGAGCTTCTGTTTATAAATCCATATACAAAAATTGAATTTTTGGAAAAAAACTTAAATATATCAAGACAGACCGCATCAAAATATCTAAAACAGTTATCATTAATCGGAATATTGGAAGAAAATAAAAAAGGCAAAAGTAAATATTACATTAATAAAGAATTTTTTGAATTACTGAGTAAGTAATGTTAAATATTAAAATCTAAAATTTTAAATGAAGTCATTGAAATATAAGTAATTTGTTAAATTTATCATTTTAATTTTTAAAATTTTTATTATTTTTTACAAAAAAGTTAAATATTTTATTTTAAGAAATTTTTAAAGTTTCAATTTTACAATGGCACAAAAAAAGGAGAAAAAAATGAAAATTGTGCCATTAAATGAAAGGTATCTAAATGAAGCAGAAAAACTTATTGAAAAAATTTTTCAACCTACTGAAGAAGAAAAATTAACTTTGAGAAGTTCTATTTATCCTGAAAAATATAAAGATTATTTACAAAAACATGGATTTATAGAATTAAAATATTTTGTTTTAGTTGAAAATGATAAAGTAATAGGCTTAACTGGTTTATATGCTTATAATGAAAAATCATATTGGCTTGGTTGGTTTTGTGTAGATGAAAAATACAGAAATAAAGGATTTGGAAAGAAACTTTTGGATTTTGCAATCTATAAAGCTCAAACTAAAAAATTTTTATATCTTTATACGGAAGATTGTGATGAATTTAAAAAAGCAAGAAAACTTTATGAAAAATTTGGATTTGAATTATATAAAAGAGAAGGTAAATTTCTTTATTACAAATTTGATTTTTTAAAACATAAAGATAAGTTTGTTAATGTTTTTTCTAATACTGAACTTTGTAATAACAAAACATATAAAAATAATTAAAATGATTTATTTAGTGGCGGTATATACGGAAAAAATTTTAAATCCTAAAATGGGGTTTGATCCGTTTTTTATGAAAAAGTATTATGATGAAAGAATAATTGAATTTAAACAAATACCTTCAAATGATGACTTAAAAGAGATAATTCAAAATCATTATGAAAAAAATCGTTTTTTAGAATATTTTTCTAAAAGAGTTGAAGTTAAATATTATTTGTTGACTGATTCTCCGTATGTACCGATAGTAAACGGCAGAATTTTTTCAAAATTTAATATAAATGGTGAATTAATAAATTAAGGAAACTTAAATGAAAACAAATTGTTCTAAAAATGAAATTGAAATAATAGATAAATTGGATTATCAATTTAAAGAAATGTTTAGTATTGATGAGCTGTGTGAAATTATTAAAAAAACCAATGTAGTTTTTGAAAATTTTATTTTTATTCCTACCGATAAGGGAGATTTTGAAATTTCATATGAATGGAGTGAGGATGGTAAATTAGAAATTCGTTTTTATGATAAAAATTATACCATTCCTCCACAAATTATCAGTAAAAAAGAATTTTTTAAAAGATTAAGAAATAGTAAAATTGGACATTGTGAAATAATTGTGTTAGATAAATGAAAGGTATTAAA
>JALUWM010000005.1 GCA_027019465.1 Campylobacterales bacterium | reverse complement strand
GCATCAGCAATATTTGCCATTGATGTATTGTAGTATCCATTAATTTTAAAAAGTTTTATGGAGTGTTGTAAAATTTCTTCTCTTGATGTTTTTTTTAATCCCATAATATCCCAAACGATTATTTTCTAAATTCTATCTTATTTTTTTTGTAATGTCAATATGTGTTATCTGGCGCTGTGCGACAGATGACCAGTGGGCGTTCAGCCCGCGCCCCCCCCGTTATCCGGTCACGCAGTGAGCGGATAACGGTTGACTTCACCGACAGGCTTACCTGTTCGGTGCAAGGATTTATTATACATAAACATTAAGTTTAAATTAACTTTTAATCAAATAATAATTCTATTATCTTTTGAAAAATTAATATTTTTACCAATAATAGCTTTTTTGGGTTCAATATTTTTACAAATATCATCTGTCTTATAAACAACTTCTTTCGGCTTAGGAATAAGTTTTTTATCCTTTAATACTGTTTTTTTTAAATCAATAGTTTTTATTGGTTCAGGAATAACAAAGTATTCTTTTAGTTCATTCCAATCATCATTTCTAATTGTAATAACATCATTCAAATAAAAACTTACCCAGCTATTACCTAACTTAAAATTTGGTTCAGTAGCCTCTAATTTTCTTTTTGAAATTTCAACATATTCGTTATCTAATTCAAAACCTATATATTTTCTACCTAACCGTTTAGCAGAAATGGCAGTTGTTCCTGTTCCTGAAAAAGGATCTAATACAACATCATTTTCATTGGTAGAAAGTAATATTAATCTATCTAATAAGTGTATTGGTAATTGACATGGATGTGGATCTCTTTTTTTGTTATGTTTGATTCTATGAATATCTGTCCATACATCAGAAATTAGTGGTCCAAATGGATGTAATTTATCTTTTTTACCACCATAATCTTTTAATAAATATCCTTGTTTTCTATCTCTTTTATGTGGGTGACGAAGTTCGTAAATCTTTGTTCCTCTTTCTTTTTTGCCGTAAAATAAAATCCCATAATGAGCAGGCTGCAAAGACTTTCCCATTGGTGCAGTTGGTGCATCCCAAGCAATCCAATGCTTAAAGGAAGCGTATTTATTTAAAAATGTAGCATAATAAGTAAGCCATTTTGGAATATTGTGCAAAAAGATAGAACCTGTTGGCTTGGTTACCCTTACCATTTCAAAAATCCATTGTTCACACCAATCCAAATATTCTTGAAATTCCAAACTATCATTATAACTCGTATATTTCTTTTTTAAATTAAATGGTGGGTCAGCAAATGTCATATCTACTGAATTATCCGGAATATCTTTAAATAATTCCAAGCAATCACCCTGAATAATTTGGTTTATGTATTTATCTATTTTGCTCATTTTTTAATAATCTTTTCAATTAATAATTTTTCAAATCTACTTAATTCATCTTTATGAAAAGTAAAAACATCTTCATAAGCTGTTACCATTCGCTTTAAATCCTCTTTACGTACATACCACCCAATGCCATCTACAAAACCAATAAAAGTAGCATTTGGATAATGTTCTTTTATTAAAACATCTATTGAAATTTCTGTTTTAGACTTATCGCCTTGTCCGGAAGATGTTGTAGCAAGAAATGAACTTTCAGCAATGATAATTGGTTCTTCTTTGTTTGGAATTATAAAATCCATTGTTCGTTTATTATCAGGGGCATTGTCAATTAATTCTGTTAGGTCACCAGTATCCCAAGGAATATTAAGTTTTCTTAATATATCTTCAACAATAATTTCTGGATTATTGCCTTTTTTCCCTGAATAACTTCCTTTTTCTTTGTAACGAATTAAAGTATCTATCATTTCAGGTATTTCAAATTTTAGTTTTGAAATACTTAATTTTTTCAATTCAAATAAAGGAATTGTATCAGCAAGAAAAGGAATTGATGCACCTTCAAAAAAGATATTTACCAAACCTTTTTTAAAAAATTCATTTTTTCTGACAAGATTAATTATTTTGCTATCAGACCATTCTTGAATATTATCAGGATTTGTTTCGTCATACCATTTATCTTTATAAACGAGGTTGTTAAGCTCTGGTATATCTACAATTCTGATAATCGTTGTAAGGCGTTTAAGATATTCATTTGAAAAACCAGTAAGAGCCAATAATGCTCTTAAACCATTTTCCTTTTCAGATATTAAATCTTCAAAAATCTCTTTTTTTAACCCTTCTGTTTCAATCCTATTTTTTACATTTAATAAAGTTTCCTTTAATGAATTTACATACCCTTCATAATCCTCCTCAAATTTTGGATTAAAAAAGTAAAAAGTATTCTTTTGAATTACAGTTTGAAATTTCTCTTCTGTTGTTTTTTTCATTATTTTATTCCTTCTCAAAGATTAATATAAATTCCTCTTTCATTGTATTTCTCATACCCTTAATAGGTTTTAAAATGCTTTTAACTAAATTTAATTTATTATTTTTTGCAGAATTGATTATATTTTGTTCCAACCTAATTCCACCTGTTTGATTGGTATTTGATCCAATAATAATAACAAGGAATTTATTTTGTTTTAAAACTCTTGATACTTCTTTGATAAATTTATCCATATCAGAAAAATAATTTTTCAATTTTTCTGATTTTGTCTTTCCTTTTAATCCAATTAAATTTTGTTTTAATTCAATTGTATCATAGCCAAAATATTCCAATTGGTCCTTGTCATTTTCAATATAATCAATTGCAAATGAGTATGGGGGTGAAGTGATAATTCCATCTATTGAACAATTGGGTAATTCAATGTTTAAAGCATTTGAATTTTTTAAAATAGTTACATTACCCAATTCTTTATCGTTGAAATATTGATTTGATAATAAATTTTTTACAGTTTCTATATATCTATTAAAAACCTTTGTAAATAATTGTTCATGATTAGAACGTAATACACGCTTTGAATATCCCAGTGCATCTAAATAAGCAAGTAATGCCAATTCATAAATTTCTCTTTTACCGTTTCCATGTTTTTCTATTTTTTGTAAGATATTTTTTTGTCCGAAATAATTAAATAATTTACCAATATCAAACTCAATGCTATTTAATAAATTTAAATCAATTTTTAATGCATCATATTTTGCTTTTATCATAAATTGACAAAAAGGGCTAATATCAATAGCATAAGAATTAATTCCTAATAATGATGCCTCAATATTTGTTGTTCCACTACCTGCCATTGGGTCAAGTATTGTTTCACCTTTTTTTATTCCAAGAATGTTAATAATTCCTTTTATTAGTTGAGGATGAAATTTTCCCCTATATGGGAAAAGACTATGTGTGGCATACCCAGTAGAAAATAATCCGTTTTTAAAATATAAATTAGTAATTAATGCCCTATCTTTAATAACTTTTTCTGGTATATCTGAATATTTTAAAAAATGTAAGCTATATTTGCCTTTAAAAGATTTTGCATATGCTGTCCTTTCTAAATATTCCAATTCATCAAGAGTCTTATATTCAAGATAAGCAAGCTCCAGCTCAAAAAATTCTGTAACAGAAGGTAATAATTCAACTTTGCTATTAAATAATTTTTTAACAATTGAATCGATATTATAAAATTTATTATTAATCAATATTGTTTCTTCCTTTTTGAGTAATTGCTTTCATTTATGTATAACGAGGGGCGTTCAGCTCGCTCTGTTTTGTTAAATGCTTGTGCCACTTTTATATATATCTATAAGATTTACAATATCATCAGCAATAATATTTATATCATGTTCTCTAGTTTCTTCATTTACTAAATCTAAAATATTTTGATTGTTAAAAGCTTCAAAGTTTAATTGTTTTGTAGGAAAATTGAGATAATACCATTTACCACTATCATCCCATTGTATATTTAACTCACCAATTTTAAAAGGTTTAATATCATGTTCATTGAATGTGCTAAAGCCAAAATAAATTTGATGGTTAATTTCAACATACACTTCAAGGTTTTTATCAATACTATATTTTATTCCGTAGTGTCGTATATTTTTCCGTTTTTCATAATATTTAGTAATAGCTTTTTTTAAATTTTTACTACTATTTGAATCATAGAATGAAAAATCATAACCTCTATTTTTCAAATTATTTAAAAGAGATTCCCAAAATTTTAATTGTAATTCAATTTTAGCTTCTTTGATTGCTTCTTGCATATCTAATGCTAATTTGAGATTATCATCTTTTAATAATATATCTTTTATTTCCATGAGGTAGCCTTTATTTTGAGATTGATTTGTAAGTTTATTTATTAACATAAGATATTGAACTAATGTTTCTCTTAAAGTTGGTATCATAGCTACTTCTTTAATACAAAGCTCTATCCAATTTTTAATATTAGTTTCGTAGGTAATATTGATAACTATATCTTTAACTTTTTTTTCATTTGGCTCTTCATTAAATAATGTTAAATATATTAATGATATTTTTTCTTTGGAGTATCCTTCTTTTTTAATTAGAGTCAAATATTTGCTTAACTGATTAGAATGGTCTTCTGTATAGATCTTATTTTCAATAATAATTGCTTGATTTTTTGATTTTAATAAAATATCAATATTGTTTTTTTCTCTATATGCCATTAGTGGTTCTATTGTGATTTTTTCAGATTTTTCACTATTGATTTCTTGAATAAATAAGTTTAGAAAAGTCTCATGTTGTTGATGAGAACCTTTTGGATT
>JALUWM010000004.1 GCA_027019465.1 Campylobacterales bacterium | reverse complement strand
AACAACAGCACCGAATAAAATTCCTTTTTCCACTAAAGTTTTATCTTTTTCACTTAAAATAATTATAGTAGTAATAACTCCCGGTCCAAAAAGTATAGGAATAGCAAGAGGAATAACCGAAACATCTTCTTTTTCACTTGCAGCTTCGTGCTCTTCTTTTGTAGAATTTGTAGGGGCTACCGATTTACCTTGAATCATATTAAGAGCAATTATAAGAAGTACCACTCCTCCTATTGCTTTAATTGATGGGATATTTATCCCAAAAATTTTTAATAAAGCACCGCCTAAAAGCATAGTGACAACTGATGCTATAAAAACAGTTAAAGATGTTTTTTTAGATATTTCAGGAATATCGGAATATTTAACAAGACTCAGCATTATAGCAGCCCCTGCTATCGGATTTAAAATAGTAACAAGTGAGATAGTGTCAAATAAAATTTGCTTAAACATTAACAGCCTTTTTAAATGTAATTATATAACTAAATCTTTTTTTAAAGAAATTAATTTTTGATATAATTACCAAAAAGGCTTTTCTTGGTACTTGCTTTAAAATATAGACCCAAAAAATTTGAAGAAATAATAGGGCAGGACGCTATTGTCCAAACACTTACAAACTCCCTGTCTCAAAATAAACTGGCACACGCTTATCTATTTTCAGGACTTAGAGGAAGCGGCAAAACAACAACTGCTAGAATCTTTGCAAAGGCTATGCAATGCGATAAAGGTCCAACCCCAACACCTTGTGAAGTATGCGAAAACTGCAAAATGGCAAATGAAAATTCTCATATTGACATTATTGAAATGGACGCGGCAAGCAATAGAAAAATAGAAGATATAAGAGAATTAATTGAACATACAAAATATAAACCAAGTATCGGGAGATATAAAATCTTTATTATTGATGAGGTTCATATGCTAACAAATGAAGCTTTTAACGCTTTACTTAAAACATTGGAAGAACCTCCAAATTATGTAAAATTTATCTTAGCAACAACAGATCCTCTTAAACTTCCATCAACAATTTTAAGCAGGGTTCAACATTTTCGTTTTAATAAAATTCCGGAAAAAACAATTGAAAGTTACCTTCAAAATGTCTTAGCAAAAGAAAATGTCACATACGAACCAGAGGCTCTAAGACTTATAGTAAAAAATGCAAAAGGAAGTGTAAGGGATTCTTTAACTGTGCTTGACCAGGCAATAGCCTATTCAAATTCAAATGTAACTCTTGATAAAACAGTTGAAATGCTGGGTGTTTTAAATCCTGAAATTATTGCCAAAATTTTCAAACTAATACTTGACGGAAATAAAAAAGAACTTAAAGATTTAATTTTCCAAATAAAAGATTACGATATTGAATTTATCATTGATGAAATAATTTTATTTTTAAAAGATGCTCTTTTTAACGGCTCAATTCCACTTATTACACTTCAAAGATTTTTTAATATCATAAATGATTCAAAAGAGCTTATAAAACTTAATTCCGATAACGAATTTGTTTTATCTTTAATGTTTTTTAGAATGCTAGAAGCTACAAAACCGCATAAAATTAATGATCTGATTAAAAATCTGGAACAAAAAATAGATACAGAATCTTATAAACCAAAAGAAATTAAACCATCCGCTCCACCGGCAGAAGAATTATTTGAAAAACTTACAAATAAATTAATTCAAAGAGATTTAGAACTTGGAGAATGTTTTAAAAATTCAATCAAATTTATTTCATTTAAAAATAATGTTTTAACCTGGGAGAGTTGCCCTAGTGCTAAATGTAAAGAACTTTTTTTGAGATATTTTTCACCTGTTATAAGACCGTTAATTAATGAAATTTTTGGACTTGGAATTAAAATAGATGTAAAAAGATGCCCAAATCAAGAAATAAAAGAAGAAAAAAAAAACTTAACTCCTAAAACAAACATTCTAGATGATAAGCCAACTCAGGTTATAAATAAAGTTAGAGAAATTTTTGGCAGTGATGTTGAAATCACTAAAATTAATCATTAAAAAAATTACTCTCCACGCAAAATCCAATATCAAAAGGGATAACTTTTAAAATTTCTTTTTCTATTTTTTCTCTTTTACCTGTAATAACTAATGAATTTGAATTACTAAGTGCTGTTAGCATTGATGAGCCGTATTTATAATTTTTAAAAACTTCCCACTCTCCACACTCAAATTTTCCTAAAATAGTATGGTCTTTTTTTGGATTTGTTTTAAATTCAGTTTTATTTTTTGCATAAACATAATTATAAAAATATTCTCTAGCTCCGCTTATTTTTCTTAGAGTTGGAATTAAAAGGGCAAAAGCGTTTAAATAACTGCTAAGAGGATTACCAGGAAGTGCAAAAACAAGACTATTTTTCATCATTCCAACCATCGTAGGGCGTCCGGGTTTTACCATAATTCCTCTAAAAAATTCTTTAAGAGAGTTTTTTAAAAACGCTTCATAAATAAAATCTGCATCCCCAAAACTTATTCCCCCGCTTGTTATTATTACATCATATTTATTTTTTAGATTTTGAATAAATTTAATGGTCTCTTCTAGGCTGTCTGGAATAATCCCTATAATATCAGCTTTAAAATTGTTTTTTTCTAAAAGTGCTTTTATGGCATAAGAATTTACATTATAAATTTCTTCCGCGTCCGCAGCTTCAAAAGGCTCTTTTAGCTCATTTCCGGTTGAAAGAATAGCAATTTTAGGCTTTATAAAAACTTTTACATTTACAATTCCCTGAGATGAAAGAAGTGCCACAATTTCAGGTGTAATCTCTTCACCTTTTTTAATTAAAATCTCACCTTTAGAGATTTCTTCGCCTTTTAAACGGATATTAGCACCCTTTTTAATCTCTGGAATAACAATATAATTTTCATTAACTTCCTTGCATTTTTCAATAGGAATTACCGTATCAATACCACTTGGAACCTTAGCACCTGTCATAATTCTTACGCACTCATTATCTTTTATTTCAAAATCTTCATATTTATCCCCAGCATAAATTGTTTTTATAACTTTTAATTTTTTATTTTCACTTTTTTTAAATCCAAACCCGTCCATTGCGGAATTACTAAAAACAGGAGCGTCTCTTTTTGCAATAATATCCTCAGCCAAAAACTCTCCTAAAGCATTTTCAACATAAATACTTTTGTATAAATCAGTAGGCTTTACATTATCAATACATCTAACAAAAGCCTCTTTATAAGAAATTTTATCAAGCATTTATAACCTTTTTTAGATGATTATACCAAATCAATAAAGTTTTTTATCAGGTTTTTCATACCATTTTTCAAAAACATCTAAGCACTCTTTACATTCTGTATAAATAAATTCTATATTATCTGGAATTTCCCCTTTTATGATTTTATAAAATTTTTCATCATCAAACCCTATTTTTGCCGCATCAGCACTTGTGGCACCATAATAAACCCTATCAAGTCTAGCCCAGTGAATTGCCCCAAAGCACATAGGACACGGTCTTGCCGTTACATACATTTCACATCTGCTTAAATCATAATTATTAATATTTTTACATGCATCTCTTATAGCCTCAATTTCTGCATGAGCTGTAGGGTCGTTTTTTAATAAGACCCTGTTATGCCCTTTGCCTATAATCTTCCCATCTCTTACAATCACAGCCCCAAAAGGACCACCATCGTTATTTTCTACCCCTATTTTAGCCTCCCTAACAGCTTCAAGCATAAAATTCATTTTTAACCTTTTAATTATTATTCCATTCCTCAATAATTGCATTTAAAATATTCAATCTATATTCAAATTTTTTAGATTTTATATTATAAAATTTTTGATCTGCATTGATAGCAAAAGGAATATTATATTTTTTTAATGTATCTATCATAAATTTTGAAAATTTAATTTGCTCATTTATACTATAAGTATCTCCATAATTATAATTTCCTGGCATCCAAGCACCAACCCATGTTGGAATATGATGTTTTTGGGACCATTTATTGGCAAATTTTATTTTTTTAGGTATCATTTTTTTATAATCCTTCTTAGGTCCAGCAGCATACATATGCCATTCCGCCATAATATATTTATCATTTTTAGGATACCACGTTTTTGGCAGATACAACGGATTGGACAATCGATTTGGAGCCCATATAATTATTCTTTTGATATCGATTCTTCTTATTTTTTCATAAGCTTTTTTATAAAAATCATTTAAAATCCAATTATTTTTTAATTTATATTTACTTAAATTTTTACCCGGCTCAATAATCAAATCATAACTTAAAGCGTAAGGATAATTTTTAAACTCTTTTGCTATTAATTCCCAATGTTTTAAAAGTATATTTTCACTTTTTTTATTGGCATAATACTTAAAATCAGCAGCACCATTTGCTAAAACTACATTTAGATGATTATCTAAACAATCTTTAACTACTTTTTTGATTTTTATTATATACTCTTTTTCGGAAAGTTTTCTTTTAACTATTTCATTATGCTTTTTTGTATAAAAATCAAATCTTAATCTAATAGTATCAAATCCTTTCTCTTTAAAGTCTTTAGGAACTTGTGAAGAATAATATTTCATCTCTTTTGGAAACAAAATCCAATTGGTATCAATTCCAAGTCCAAGCTGTTTTTGATATTGAAAATTTGTTAATGCAAACAAACTACTTAAAAACATCAATATTAATAATATTTTTTTCATAATTTGCCCTTGT
>JALUWM010000003.1 GCA_027019465.1 Campylobacterales bacterium | reverse complement strand
AAAAAGATATTTAAAGATAATTCAACATCAAAAAATTGATTTTAGTGATAAAACACTGAAAAAGGCAGTTTAATCTTTATGGAATTAATTAATTTTGAAATTTGTCTTGACTTTTGGGGTGGAATATAAAGAAAAAAAATGAATGAACTTGAAGCCAAAAAAGAAAAATTCAAATCTCTTTTAAATGGTAAAAATTCAAATGAAATAAGTATAAAAGAAGCTAAAGAAAACCTTTTAAAAACAGATCCTGGTATTGATATAAGTGAAATTTTAAAATCAATAAACAATAAAGACGATGTTTTAAAAACACTTATTATTGAAATAGTATCAAATCCTGATTTATTAATTTATTATTCCCCATTTTTTAAAATGATTTTAAAATTTATAATAAAGTAGGTTTTAATGGAAATTGAAGTTACTTTTTTAATACTTTTGATTATAACTTCAGCTGTTGCTATGCTTACAAAAAAAATAAATCTTCCTTATACGATAGTGTTAGTCAGTGTTGGAGTTGTTTTAGGGTATTTGAAATTAATAAATGCTCCACATCTTTCAAAAGATATGCTCTATTATATATTTTTGCCTCCTCTTATTTTTCAAACGGCGATACATTTAAAATTTGATGATTTAAAACGGGATTTTCCGGTCATTTTAATGCTTGTAATACCGGGAGTAATTCTTTCAACCATTGTCACTGGATATGTTTTTTTGGGAATTGGAGAAGATATATTCAAGCAAAGTGTAGATTTAAGTGTTGGTCTTTTATTTGGTGCAGCGGTTGCGGCTACCGACCCTGTAGCGGTTATTTCTATATTTGAAAAGCTTGGAGTTCCAAGACGGCTTAGGCTTTTGGTTGATAGTGAAAGTCTGTTAAATGACGGAACTTCTATTGTTATTTTTACTATTGTGCTTGAGCTTATTAATCATAAATTATCTTCTATGAATTTTGCTGTTGTTGATTTTTTCTTTGTTGTTGGGGTTGGGCTTTTGGTTGGATATTTTATAGGTTTAATTACAGATGAACTTATAAAAAAAGCCGAAGACCCTATGGTTGTAATTACTTTAACTACTGTTGCTGCTTATTTGTCTTTTATTGTTGCTGATAAAATAGGTGTTTCAGGTGTTATGAGTACAGTTGCCGCCGGGCTTGTAATAGGACAGAGGAGTTTATTAAATCCTATTTATCCGACTATTAAGCTTACAACAGAGACATTTTGGGATTACTCTGCATTTTTGGCAAACTCACTGATATTTTTGATTATAGGGTTTAGTATTAATCTTAATTTACTTTATAAATTTTGGCCTCTTGTGTTAATCGCTTACATTGCAATGATGGTGGCTAGATTTATTGTTGTGTTCTTTACCTGGGGAGCGTTTTTTAAAACTTCTTATAAATTTCCATTTTCCTGGTCTGTTGTTATGGGATGGGGTGGTATTAGAGGAGCTCTTACAATGGTGTTGGCTCTTAGTCTTCCTGATAGTTTTAAGTATAAAGAAGTAATAGTTACGATGGTTTTTGGGGTTGTTTTACTTTCTATTTTTATTCAGGGTATTACAGTGCCTTTTATTATTAAATTTTTTAAATTAAATACTTCAAACGAAGAAATTTTTAAATTTGAAGAGTTAAAAACTAAAACGGCAATTATTCAACATATTATAAATGAACTTAATGAAATGAAAAATAAAATGCTTATTACCGAGAAAGTATATAACGACCTTTTGAGTGAATATAGAAATACTCTTAGCAGCTTAAATCAAGAGATGCAAAATTTTACTTTTTCTACAGAAGAAATTAAAAATGAAGAAGTTTTGAAATTTAAAAGAGAACTGTTTATGAAAGAAAAACAGTATTTAATAGATTTGTATCACAATGGAAGTGTTTCAAAAAAAGTTTATAAAAAGCTTTCAGATGAAATAGATGCAAAACTTTTTGAAATAGAGAATTTAGGTATATGATTTTAATCTTTTTGTTTTTATTGTTTGTGGGTTGCAGTGTAAATGATTATCAACTTGCGGCCGAATCTATTGTTAGAAAAGATCCCTCTATTTTTTTTAAGGAAAAAGCCAGATATTATGCTTCCCATCCTGATAGATTTATTAAAGATGTAAGATATTATATAACACATTTTAAAAAAGAAGTGACTGTTTTTAAAAAACATATTTTAATATGGCCAAATCCTCAAACACCTTCAACAAAGAAATTTGTTAAATACAGCAATCATTATAAAGCAAGAGCAGTTATTGATTTTCAAAGAGGTTATCTTGAAGTGGATTCTTTAAAAAAAAGGTATTTAAAAAAAGCGATAGTAAATGCGATTTTAATGCCTGATGACCCAAGAAGTGTTGATTTATTCAGTGATAAAATTGTATTAAAAGGAAAACCTTTTTTGGCTTATCAGGTTTATGATTTTGATAATAAACCTGTTTTATATAAATGGAGGGCAAATAGATTTGCTAATTATCTTATAAAAAACAGACTTCATAAAAAAATTATGCATAAAAAAAGTTATTATTATGTAAAAATATATTTGGCTAAAAATGCTGAAAATATAAGAGTTAAAAGATATCTGCCTTTTATTAAAGAGTATTCTTCTAAATATAAAATAAATAAATCCTTAATTCTTGGGATTATTAAAACAGAAAGTGATTTTAATCCTTATGCCGTCAGTTATGTCCCAGCATTTGGACTTATGCAAATAGTTCCGACAACTGCCGGAGTTGAGGGATATGAAAAAGCTTATGGTTATAAACATATTCCAAGTCGTAAATTTTTATTTGTCCCGCAAAAAAATATTCATATAGGAAGTGCTTATTTAAATATTTTGTATTATAGATATCTTTCTCGTATTAAAAATCCTTTAAGTAGAACTTATTGTATGATAAGTTCTTATAATGCAGGAATTGGAAATGTTTTGAAAGTATTTAACATAAGAAGAGATAGAGCCATAGACATTATTAATTTATTATCTCCAAAAGAAGTTTATTTTAGATTAAAATATAGACTCCCAACAGATGAAGCAAGAAGATATTTACCAAAAGTTTTGAATAATCAAAAAAAATTTATTGGGATTTAATGTTGTTTTGATATAATATAAAAAAAGGGTGTAAATTGATTACAAGGTCTTTTTTTTCAAAAAAAGAAACTTTTTTGTATTGCTTAGAAGAAATAAAAGAGCAGATTGAAATAAAATTTAAAAGCTTTGATTTTTTAATTTTTTCAATTCATCCTTCCTACCCAGTCAGTGATATAAACAGAAGTATTAAAAAAGTATTTAAAACCGATAATTTTATAGTATTTCATGCTATTGATTCATTTGTGGATAATGAAATTTTAGAAGAAGGTGTTGGAGTATATGTAATTAAATTTGAGAGAAAAGGGAAAATTAATAAATTTTATATAGATGAATTTAATAAAATAAATGCTTTTAAAACAGCTAAATATTTAAATGAAAACAAAGATAAGTTTCATTTGATATTTGCAACACATAAAGATATTGAAATAAATAAATTTATAGAAAATATTTCAAAAGAATTAAATTATACTCCTGTTAACAATATAGCCGGGGGTGTAGCAAGCGGATATGAAATTGATAATGAATTAAGGACAATGCTTTTTATGGGGGATAAAATTATAAAAGAAGGAATTATCATTTTAAGTTTTGAAAATGTAAAAGGGGAAGTTGGAATTTCTCTTGGGCATACTCCTTATGGAATTACATATAAAATTACAAAAGCAAAAGATAACAAATTATATTTGGTAGATGAAGGGAAAAGTTTTCCTTATATGATAAAAAAGTTATTAAAAAATATAGAAAATCCGGATATCAGATATCTGTGGTATGTGCCAATATATGTTTTAACAGATAAAAATTCTTATGTATCCGCTATTAGAACCATTAAAGATATAAAAGAGGATTTTGTAGAATTTTTTGCAAATATAAAAGAGGGAGAATATTTTAAACTTTCTTTTGCTACTTTTGAAGAATTACTTGCTTCAGATGAAAGAATTGCAAATAAATTAATAAAGAAATTAAATAATCCTGAATTTAGTTTTAATTTTTCGTGTGTGGCAAGACAGTATATTTTAGAAGATCATCAAAAAGATGAGATAAATATTTATACTAAAACTTTTAATACTCATTTGTTTGGTTTTTTTACATTTGGAGAAATTGCACCTGATATAAAATATAAAAAACTTATGTTTTATAATGAAACTTCAATACCTGTAATTATGAAGGAAATTTAATGAGAGAAAATGTAAAAATAAAAATTCTTCAAAATATATTGAAAGAAGTTACAAATAAATATGATTATTTTATCTCCCAAAAAGAGCAAACTTTACAAAAAACTTTTGAAAAAGCGATAAAAGATTCTTTAACCGGGTTTTATAATAAAGAGTATATGTTTGATTATCTAACAAAATTATACAAAAAAGCACAAAGGGAAAATTTTGAATTTTTGTTAATATTTTTAGATGTGGATAATTTTAAAAGCGTAAATGATACCTATGGACACGAAAAAGGGGATGAGATTTTAAAACAAGTTGTAAAATTTATAAAAGATTCTTTTAGAGATTATGATACCTTTGTAAGATATGGAGGTGATGAGTTTATAGTCATATTGGAAATAAGACAAAAAGATTGTTTAGAAGAAATGTTAAAACTTTTGGAAAAATTAAATGAAAGAATTAAAACGGAATTTAAAAAATATAAT
>JALUWM010000002.1 GCA_027019465.1 Campylobacterales bacterium | reverse complement strand
GCTAAAAGCGCAAGCCCGACAGTTGAATATCCTTTTGCTAAAAACACCAAAATAATTAGAGCAAATATACTCATCATAAGCCTTTGAACCCTCTCAGCACACCAAAATTTCTTCGTTTTCATTTTACTCCTTTAAAAAATTATTTTATTTACTTGTTCCATTTTTTCTTTTGCCATTTTTTTAGCTTTAAGATTTCCATTTCTAATTATATCCAAAATTTCATTATCATTTAAAGATGACTTTTTTTCTCTAATTGGAGCTAATATTTTATCAATATTTGCCGCACATCTTTTTTTACATTCAACACATCCAATACTTCCCGCTTCACAGGACTCTTTTATCTCTTGAACTTTATTAGCCGGTGAGAATGCTTTATGATAATAAAACACTATGCATTCGTCCGGATGTCCTGGGTCTGTTTTTTTAATTCTTGAAGTATCTGTTTTTGCTTTTCTAACTTTTTCCCAAATTTCTTCCGTGGAATCATCAAGATAAATAGCATTTCCAAAACTTTTACTCATTTTTCTACCATCAAGTCCTGGAAGTCTCGAATTTTTTGTAAGAAGTTCTTTTGGCTCTTTAAAAACTTCTGTTTTATAAAGATAATGAAAATGTCTAACAATCTCTCTTGCAAGCTCAAGGTGCGGTTTTTGGTCTTCTCCTATTGGCACAATATCTGCATCATAAAGAATAATATCTGCTGTTTGAAGAACAGGATATGTTAAAAATCCGGCATTATTTTTATCTTTATACTCCACTTGTTGCATAGCATCTTTATAAGTTGGATTTCTTTCAAGCCAGCTAACAGGTGTTATCATATTTAAAATTAAATAAAGTTCTGCGTGCTCTTTTACTTCACTTTGAATATATAAATTGCATTTATCAGGGTCTATCCCACAAGAAATCCACTCTTTAACCAAATCAACGGAATTTTGTTTTAAATCAATATGCTCGTCAAATTTTGTCGTTAATGCATGCCAGTCTGCTACGAAAAAAAATGCTTCATATTCATCTTGAAGTTTTTTCCAATTTTCCAAAACCCCTATATAATGACCAAGATGAAGTTTTCCAGTCGGTCTCATTCCACTTACTACTCTCAAAATTTAGCTCCTATTTCGGCAAAAAAGCCTTTATATCTTAGTTTTGTAATATTACTCCCATCAACTCCATACGCTTCTTTATATCTGTATCCCACTTTAACAAATGGGTTAACCGGCCCTGCTACATCCATTGTATATTTAAGTGCTCCTAAATAATCATAATGATGATTCTCTCCTGCTTTTGCCCATTTTAAAGTAGCCAATGCACTAAATCCAAAAATTTGCATTGTTTCAATATGTCCGTAAAGATAAGGTAAAACTACACTCCAACTTGAATCAAGCCATGTTTTATGCAAACCTCCTGCTGTTCCTGTTATAGTGGTTTTACCACTCCAATAATCAAATCCAGCTCCTGCTTCTATATCTGCAAATACCGGATGAAATTCATAAAAAAATGTTAAATCATATGAATTTATATCCATTTTTGTACCTGCATCTGTAATTGCAGTTGGAATATTGACATCATTAAAAATTTTTACATTTCCTGCAATATAATTACTATGCCCTGTTGAAGAATATTTTGTATATTGAAATTTTATATTTGGAATAACAGGTATTGGATTAATTAATTTAATCCACACATAAGGATTATTCTTATCTTTAAGACCTAAATATCCTACATTTCCACCATATGGAGTATGGGTACCAAAATAGTTTATTGTATTTCCATTTTTTACATATCCATCAATTTTTTGTTGTTCAATTCCTACACCACCACTGATACTTAAAAAATCAGCACTTGCTATACTTGCTCCACAAACTAAAGCAGCTAAAATAAAACTAAATTTCTTCATCTTTTTTCCCTTTTTCTCTTGGTAAAAATATAATAGGTGTTCCTGTAAAATCTTCTTTATTTCTTAAAAAATTCACTAAATATCTTTCATAAGAAAAATGTAGTTTTGCCTGGTTCATAACTAAAGCAATTGTAGGAGGTTTAATTCCAAACTGAGTTGCATAATAAATTTTGATTTCTCTACCTCTAATATCCGTTGGAAGATGATGTCTGATAGTAGCTTCTTTTATCCATTCATTAAGCTTAGATGTCGGAATTCTTTTTGTATAATTTTTATAAACATAAAGAATTTTATCTTTTAATTTATCTATATTTCTTTTTGTCTTAGCACTAACAGCTATAAAAGGGGCATAATATAGATATTTAAATTTCATTCTCATATTTTCTTCAAATCTTTTAAAATCCATTTTGGTCTCATCCCACTTATTAGCTGCAATAATTACAGCATTTTTATATTTTTGAATAAGACCACCTATTTTTTCATCAAGTTCTACTATCCCGTTCCCAGCATCAAGAACTAATATTGCTACATCTGCTTCTTTTAAAACTTTTTCTGTTCTCATAAGAGCATATTTTTCAATATCCTTTATTTTACTTCTTTTTCTAATTCCTGCTGTATCTACAAAAGTAATATGCATTCCTTCATAATAAACACTCTCATCAATAGGATCAATAGTTGTTCCATCCACTTCACTTACAATTGCTCTTTCTTCTCCCACTAAGGCATTTAAAAGTGAACTTTTACCTACATTCACCCTTCCTACAATTGCAATTTTTATCTCTTTAAGCTCTTCAAGGTTTTTATTTCCTTCTTGAGTAAAAAGCTCTTCTAGAGGAATATCTTCTTCTATGGAAAGAGCTTCAACAAAAGTCTCTTTTTTTGGAACAAATCCTTTTATTCTCTCTATTAGTTTCCCGACACCTCTATTATGAGCCACAGAAATAGGATAAACTTCTTCAATTCCAAGTTCGTAAAAATTGTAAACACCCTCAGTTAAAGCATCATTATCTATTTTATTTACTATTAAAATCATAGGCTTATTTAATTTTTGAAGATACCTTACATATTTTTTCTCTTCTTCATCAGGAATTGTTCTACCATCTACCATATAAAGAATCAAATCCGCTTCTTTTGCCTCATTTAAAGCCTTTTCTTTAACCATATCAAAAAGCTCATCTTTATCTTCTAGCCCGCCTGTATCAAGAATTAAAATATCTTCTAAATCATCATCAAGAGTAACTTCCCTTTTTTTTATATCCCTTGTGGTTCCCGCTTTTTCGCTAATAATTGCATCTCTTTTTCTTAAGATTCTATTAAAAAAGCTACTTTTACCAACATTTGGCTTACCTAAAATTGCTACTTTTAGCATTAAATACTATCCTTATAACTTATTTTTTTACTTAATAAATCTTTCATATGAATATAATTATTAAGTGCATTTATATACGCTCTTGCACTTGCAAGCATTGTATCAATGCTAAGTCCGTGCCCCATTACTGCTGGTTTATTTTCATCAAATACAACTTTCACCATAACTTTTGCTAGTGCATCTTTTCCTTTACTTACAGCTTCTACTTTATAATCCATAAGTTTTCCGTTTACTCCGCTGATTCTATCAATTACTTTAAAAACCGCATCTATTGTGCCTTCCCCTATTGCCGCTTCAACAAAAATTTTATCTTCAAATTTAATCTTTGCAGCAGCACTTGGCATTCCATCGCTACAATCGCTAAGTTGCAAGGAAACAAGCTCATAAACTTTTGGAGTTTTATCGCTTACATCATTTAAAATGGCAATAATATCTTCATCATAAATATCTTTTTTCTTATCGGCTAACTTTTTAAATTTCATAAAAAGTGCATTTAATTCATCATCATTTATATCATTAAATCCAAGAGATTCTAACTTTTTCTTAAATGCGTGACGACCGCTGTGTTTTCCTAAAACTATTGTATCTTTTACATCAAGTCCAATATCTTCTGCACTCATAATTTCATATGTTTCTTTGTGTTTAAGTACTCCGTCTTGATGAATACCACTTTCATGTGCAAATGCGTTTCTTCCTACAATCGCTTTATTTGGCTGAGGTTCAATTCCTGTGACATTAGATACAAGTCTACTTGCACTGTAAATCTCTTTTGTATTAATTCTTGTATCAATACCATCAAATAAATCTCGTCTTACCTTTATAGCCATTACAATCTCTTCTAATGCGGCATTTCCAGCTCTCTCACCAATTCCATTAATAGTACATTCAACCTGTCTTGCCCCATTTATTACGCTATACAATGAATTTGCACTTGCAAGTCCTAAATCATTATGACAGTGAACTGAAAAAATTACATCTTTAGGAAAATAATCAACCAATTCTTTTATCATACTTCCCATTTCTGTTGGAAATCTATATCCTACTGTATCTGGAATATTAATTGTTTTGGCTCCGGCTTTAACAACTGCAGAAATAATTTCTTTTAAAAATGACATTTCACTTCTTCCTGCATCTTCGCAGCTAAATTCAACATCATCCACAAATGTTTTTGCATATTTTACAGCTTCCACTGCTCTTTTTATAACTTCATCAGGACTCATTTTAAGTTTATACTGCATATGAATAGGACTTGTTGCAATAAATGTATGAATTCTCTTTAGAGGTGCAGGTGCTATAGCTTCTCCTGCTGCTTTAATATCTTTTTCAAGAGCTCTGGCAAGTGAACAAACAGTTGAATCTTTTACTTCTTTTGCAATCATATTAATAGCTTCAAAATCTCCAGGACTTGCCGCTGCAAATCCGGCTTCAATAATATCAACTCTTAATTTTTCAAGCTGTTTTGCAACTTTTATTTTTTCTTCAATAGTCATTGAAGCACCTGGACTTTGTTCTCCATCTCTTAGTGTAGTATCAAAAATTTTTACCATTTCCATATTTATCCTTTAATATTATAAATATTTTTTATAATTATACAATAAATTAAAATTCTTGTCAAAAGAAAAAAATTATCCTTTGATATTCTTTTGCGCTTTTATAATGTTTCTTATTGCTCTAAAAAGACCATAAAGAGTATAAACAGTAAGCACAATTGAAATTCCCTCTATTGGATAAAGATAAATAAGTGATGCAACTATAATAATTAAAACCAATGCTTTTATAGCCACCGATTTATTTAAATTTATCTTTTTAAAACTTGGATATCTAAAATTACTAACCATTAAAAAAGCTAAAAACAACGAGCCTAAAAGGATTAAAACATTTAAATGTCCGCTGTATTTCACATCAAGTATTATCCAGCTTCCAAGCACAACAGCAGCTGTAGGAATCGGAAGACCTATAAAATATCTTGGATCAAGCTCTCCTGTTGTTACATTAAATCTAGCAAGTCTTATAGCACCAAATACTACAAAAAGCCCACTGACCAAAGCTCCAAATCTACCATAATTTTCTCCTGCCGAAAAAAAAAGCATCATTGCAGGGGCCATCCCAAAAGCAACCAAATCAGCTAGTGAATCAAATTCAACTCCAAATTTTGAAGTGGTATTTGTAAGTCTTGCAAGCCTTCCATCAAGTCCGTCAGCTATCAAAGAAAAAACAATATATATAAATGCTTTTTCAAATTTCCCCTGGCTTGACGCAATTATACTCATCACTCCTAAAAAAGCACTAAGGGCTGTAAAAAAATTTGGGAGTAAATAAGCTAAATTAATTTTTTTCATTAAGATACCCTATAACGCTTTCTCCGGCTTTTACTTTTTGAAATTCTGAAACTTTTAAGTTTATATCTTTAGGCAGATATATATCAACCTGGCTTCCAAACATTATCATTCCGTAACGCTCACCAAGCTTTATAGGGCCTAAATCCTTGAAACTAACAATTCTTCTTGTAATAAATCCTGCTATTTGATTAACAACTATTTTAGTATCTTTGTTTTCAAAAAGTACTCTGTTTTGTTCATTTAACTCATTTGCCTTTTCATTATTTAAACTCAAAAATTCTCCGTGAATATACTCTTTTGCTTTTATTTCACCTTGAAGTGGAGAGCGTTGTATATGCACATCAAAAATAGATAATCTTATAGAAATCTTTAAAGATTCTTCTTTCGTAATAGGAGAAATGTCTTCTGTAATAGATAAAATAGTCCCGTCACTTGGAGAAATAATTACGCCTTTTGAAAAATCTTCAGCTATTCTTTCAGGATTTCTAAAAAAATAGATAAAAAAAGCTAAAAATAAAACAGAAATTAAAATAAAAAACTCTCCTAAAAATAAAAGGCTAAATAAAAAAAAGCCAAAAGCTGCTAAAATAAAGGGGTAACCCTCTTTAAGAATTATTTCCGTTTTCATTATTTTCTCCATTTTTTGTGCCTAAAATTTCTTCAAGCTTTCCTTCATCATAAGCCTTAATAAGCTCCCTTACCCTATCTCCTTGAATAACTTCTTTTTCATAAAGTTCTTTTACCATTTGCTCTATTACTTGAGAATATTTTCTAAGTTTTGCCTTAACGGCTTCATATCTTTGATTTAAAAAGCTTTTCACAAATTCATCCATAGCTTCTTGTGTTTTTTCAGAATAATCTTTTGACTGATTATATCCGCCCAAAAATGCATTTGACTGCTTTTCAAGTACCATAAGTCCGGCTACATCAGTCATTCCATACATACTGACCATTCCTTTTACAATATCCGTAGCTCTTTCAAGGTCATTACTGGCTCCTGTTGAAATTTCTTTAATAAAAACTTCCTCAGAAGCTCTTCCTCCAAGAAGAGTATCAACTTCAGCTATAAGTTCATGCTTTTGCATTAAATATTTATCTTCTTCAGGAAGATTTAAAGTATAACCAAGTGCTGCTAAACCTCTTGGAACAATAGAAACTTTTTTAACTTTTCTAGCCCCCTCCGTCGTTTCACCAATTACAGCGTGACCGCTTTCGTGATAAGCTACAATTTTTTTATCTTTTTCATTAAGTCTTCTTGATTTCTTTTCAAGTCCGGCAATTTGTCTCTCAACCGCTTCTACAAAATCTTCTTGATTAACTTCTTTTTTATTTTTTCTACCAGCAAGCAAAGCAGCTTCATTAATAATATTTGCCAAATCAGCCCCGGCAAGTCCGGCTGTCATTCTTGCTATATCTTCAAGACTTACATTTTTTGCTGCTTTAATTTTTTTGATATGAACTTTTAGAATCTGAACTCTTCCTTCAAAATCAGGTTTATCAACCAAAACTTGTCTGTCAAATCTTCCAGGTCTAAGAAGTGCCGCATCCAAAACCTCAGGTCTATTTGTTGCAGCCAAAACAATAATAGGCTCTTTTGAATCAAATCCATCCATTTCTGCTAAAAGCTGATTTAGTGTCTGTTCTCTTTCGTCATTTCCACCCATTTGCCCAGCAGCAGCTCTACTTTTACCAATGGCGTCAATTTCATCTATAAAAATAATACTTGGAGCCTCTTTTTTAGCCTGATTAAACAGATCTCTAACCCTTGCAGCACCAACTCCAACAAACATTTCTATAAAACTACTCCCGCTCACTGCAAAAAACGGCACACTGGCTTCTCCTGCCACTGCTTTTGCAAGAAGAGTTTTACCAGTCCCAGGAGGTCCTACAAGTAAAACTCCTTTTGGAATTTTTGCTCCAAGTTCAAGATATCTCTCAGGATTTTTTAGAAAATCCACTATCTCTTTTACTTCTTCTTTTGCTTCATCATTTCCGGCAACATCATCAAAAGTCACATCAGGTTTTTCACTTTTTATAAGTCCTTTTGCGCTTCCTATACCTAAAACTCCACCCATTCCTTTTTGCATTCTTGAAGCCAAAAACATCCAAATAGCAAAGAAAATAAAAATAGGAATAATCCATCCAAAAATCAAATCATTAAACCAATTGTTTTCATTAAGACCACCATAAGGCACCTTATATTTATTAAGCGCTTCAACAAGTGTTGGATCATTTGGAACTCTTGATATACTAAAAACCTGCCCGTTTTTTAATTTAACTTTTACTATATCTTTTCCTATTGCTACATAAGCTAATTTTCCTTCTTTTGCTAAATTTTTAATATCTGAATAAGTATAATTTATCCTTTGGTCTTGCGATACATTATTCATTTCATTCATAGCGCTTGGAGCAATACTTCTAAATAATACTATTATTACAATAGCAAAAATTATAAACAGTAAAAGAGGATTTTTATTAAAAAGATTATTTTTATTATTCTTATTATTATTGTTATTCATCTATTCCCTTTCTAAATATGAGTGTAACCCATTCATTATCTTTTATTTCATCTATAAGTTCAAATTCTTTATATTTATTTAAAACTTTATTTTTATATTTATCAATTATACCTGAAAGTATTAAAATATCATTAACTCTTGATTTTAAATCATTAGCTATAAAAATAAGCACATCAGCAATAATATTTGCAACAACAACATCATATTTTTCACTGCTTAAAGCAGCACTGCCTTCCCATATAGTGTCAAATTTCACACCATTTAATTCATAATTTTCTTTTGTGCTACTCACAGCCAACGGATCCGTATCACAAGCATCAACCTTTGCTCCAAGTTTAGCAGATACAATTCCCAAAATCCCGCTTCCACACCCAACATCTAAAACTTTTTTATTTTTATTTACATATTTTTTAATAGCTTTTACACAACTTCTTGTTGTTTCATGATGCCCGCTTCCAAAAGCAAGCGCCGGGTCTATTAAAATATTTATTTTATCCTTTTTTGGTTCATACCAACTTGGATGAATATAAAATTCATCAATTTCAACGGGCTTTATAGAATTTTTATAATTTTCTATCCAGTCTTTATTTGATTTTTCTTTAACTTCAATTTCCAAATCTATTTTTTCATCAAATATTTCTTCTAATGCACTCACATACTCTTTAAGCTGTTTTATAAGAGTGCTGAAATCATCTTCACTTCTTAAAATAATCGTATTATCTTTTTCTTCTATACCATTATTAAATTTTTCTATTAAAAAATTTTCAATTTCCTCTTTTTTTGAAGAAGGCGTAATATATAATTCAAAAAATTTATCTCTCATAATATTTTCAAACTTTCTAATTTTTCTCTAATCTTTTCTTCATTAAAAGGTTTTACTATATAACTATTTACTCCAGCCTGAACTGCTTTTAAAACTTCAGCTTTTCCACCTTCAGTTGTTACCATAATAATTTTTACACCTTTTCCTTTTTTGATACCATAAATAAATTTACTCATTTCCCTTACTTTACCACCACTTTTTATTTTTATTTTTTCTGTCTTACTTCCTAAAATTCCTCTTTTTATTTCATCTGCCCTAACTGCTTTTAAGAAATCATAACCATTCATTTCAGGCATATTCCAATCAAGTAAAATTAAATCAATATTATCTTTTTGCTCATTCCAAATATCAAGTGCAACTCTTCCATTTTCAGCTTCCAAAAAATCTTCTTGCTTAAAACCCAACTTTTTTAAAACATTTTTTATAATTCTTCTCATTGTTGAGCTGTCATCTACTATTAAGATTTTACCCATTAGTAATCCTTTAATATTTTTTCTAAATCTATTTTTCCTTCATAAAAGGCTTTTCCTATAATAACTCCGTAAATTCCGTTTTGTTGAACTTTTTTTATATCTTCCACGCTTGCAACACCACCACTTGCAATTACTCTTTTTTTACTAGCATTTTGAATTTCCAAAATAAAATCTATATTAAGTCCACTAAGAGTCCCGTCTTTGGAAATATCAGTTGCAATTATACACTCTATTTTAGAATTTTCATAAAATTTTGCAAGTTCACTGGCCTTAATACCTGAACTATCTCCCCATCCGTCAACTGCAACAAATCCATCTTTTGCATCAATTCCAACAGCTATAGGGTATTTATCGGCTAAATTTATTACTTTTTTAGGCTCTCTTGCGGCAATACTGCCTAAGATAAGTCTATTAATTCCTAAATCAAGATATTTTTTAATTGTATCTTCATCTCTTATTCCACCGCCCAGCTCAATTTTAAGATTAGTGTTTTTTCTAATTTTTTCAATTTGGGCTATATTTTTAGGTTCTCCCGCAAACGCCCCGTTCAAATCCACAATATGAAGCCATTTTGAGCCCATTTCTTCAAATCTTTTAGCAAGTTCCCAAGGTTCAGAACTATACACCTTTGCACTCTCCATTAAACCTTTTGTAAGTCTAACCGCTTTACCGTCTTTTAAATCTATTGCTGGAAAAATTTCCATTTTACTCTCCTAACTCTACAAAATTTTTTAGTATCATAAGTCCTTCATTGTGGCTTTTTTCAGGATGCGGCTGAAATCCGAAAATATTATCTTTATTTACAGCACTGACAAACTCATATCCGTAAACTGTTTTTCCGATTACATACTTTTCATCGCAAACAGCGTGAAGTGAATGTACAAAATATAAATACGGATTATTAAGCCCTTTAAAAAGTGAAGAGTTTTTATGAAAAAGTTTATTCCACCCCATATGAGGAATTTTATGCTCTCCTACTCTTTTTCTATTAAAATATACAACTTTACCTTCTATAAATCCAAGTCCCTTATTTTCTCCAAACTCATCTGAACTCTCAAATAAAAGCTGCATCCCAAGACAAACCCCAAGCATATATTTTCCACTTTTTACAAAATCCCTAATAGCTTCATCCATACCGCTAGAGTTTAAATGCTCCATTGCATCGCCAAAAGCTCCGACCCCCGGCAAAATAAGCTTATCGCAATTTTTAATTTCATCAGATTTTTTTATAATATCTGCTTTTACTCCAATTTTATCAAAAGCATTTTTTACGCTTGCTAAGTTTCCCATATTATAATCAACTATTCCGATTTTCATATCTTCCCTCTCTTTTTTCTTTTCTCATCCCTTTCTCTTCCCTCTCTTCTCATCATTTAATATCTTTCCCAACACTTTTCATATAATAAGCAAGCCCTATTAAAAGAAATGTCACAGCTCCAAGTAAAAGTGCTGCATATACAAGTTTACTAGGTGCAATCATAGCAAATTTAAACACAAGCATTAATCCTTCGATAGCAAGTGCTATTACAATACTTCCTAAAAATTTAATCATTGTTTTGTGAATTGCTAAAGGATGTTCTTCTTTTTCACCTATTACTTCTTCAAAAAGAAGTGTTTTTACCAAATCATATAAAGCTAGTGAAAGTGTTATTAAAATAGTGGATTCAAACATTTTTTTAATATCAATACTTGAAAGAGTATAAGTAAAAAACATTTTTATCCCATTAAAAAACAGTAAAATACAAATAGCAAATAAAGCCGCGGCAAAAATAGCATAAACTCCACGATTTATATTCCTAGCGATCGTATCGCCTCTTTCTTTATGAACGAATTTTAAAAGCTTATCTAAAGGAATATCAATAACGGCTACATAAAGTAAATCACCTCTATCATTAAATACAGGCATAGCTGCACTTACAACCATTTTTCCACCTATTAAACTAGGATATGGATCTGTTAAGATACATTTTCTTTCTTTTACTGCTTTATAAAAATATGTTCTATTTAATTGATTAAATTCAATGTTTCCTTTAAAACTATCTTTTAAACTTATCATTTCACTTATCTGCTTTCCATTAGCATCAAGCACATAAGCAACATTGGCTTCAGGAAGTTCATTTACAATTCTTTTTAATCCTTCATAAATAACATCAACTCCTATATTAGGAAGCCTATTTGGAAGATTTCTCTCTAATAAATAACAAAAATATGCCCTTGCCTCTTTTCTTATTTTTTGAAATTCTTTAATTTCTCTAATTAGCATTTTTTTCTCCTATAATTCTTAAAACTTCTTCTATACAAAGTCCCATAGCCGTAGATTCATATCCTGTTACCTTTTTTATATACTTTTTGCAAAATCCCTCAACCATACAAGCTCCGGCTTTTCCTTGCCATTTATTGGAATCTAAATAATTTTCTAAATCTTTTTTATCAAACTTACTAAATTCATAAACAGTCTCATCAATTCTGCCAAAAATATGGGCATTAAATCTAATCCACATAGAAGTTATAATTTTTATCTCTTTTTTACTTTGAGAGAGTAAAATTTTTCTGGCTTCTTCTTTATTTTTAGCTTTTCTTAAAATATTTTTACCATCTATTACAACAGTATCAGCAGTTAGAATATTCTCATTTTCAAAACATTTAAGACACTCTTTAAATTTTCCATAACTTGCCATACTAACAAATTCATAAGGATCATTTAATTTTATAGCTTCTTCATCAAATTCACATTTTTTTTGAATAAATTCAATGCCTACATTTTTTAAAAGTTTAGCTCTTGTAACAGATGCGCTGCATAAAATAAGCATAAACAAAAACCTTTTTATGTAATTGTAACAAATTTATACTCAAATATATTTTGCCCGTTTTGATAATAAACTGTATATTTAATATTATATTTTTCACAAATAGTTTTTACGATGTTAAGCCCTATTCCAAGACCTCTTTTGAAATCTTGCTCTCTATAATTTTTTTCAAAAATTTTTTTTGTATCTTTTATTTTATCTCCAAAAGATACAACTTTAAAAACAATAAAATTATCTGCTTTTTTTAATTCCACATATATTTCACATTCCTTTGAATAATCTATAGCATTTGAAATATTATTATCTATTATCCTTTCAAGTTCCACTTTATTTATATTGAAAAATATATTCTCTTCAATATCAGCTATAATTTTTTTATTTCTGGCTTTGGCTAAAACAGAAAAAAATTTAATTCTCTCTTTTAAAATAGATGAAAAATTTAATCTAACAGGTTTATAATTTACTACTTTTTTAGAAGCAAAATATGATAAATCATCATAAGAGTGAGTAAGCATAGAAATAGCTGCTTCAATTTCTTCAATACTTTCTAAGACCTCATTGTCTTTTGTTTGCATTTTAATAAAATCTGAATTTAGGGCAATAATACTAAGAGGAGTTTTTATCTGATGAATGGTATCTACAACAAATCTTTTATTCTCTTTTAAAAGTTCTTTATTTCTTTTAATCTCTTTATTTAATTTATCTCTGTAACCATTATAAGTGCTTATAAGCTCATCTATTTCTTCAATAAAAAAATTTGTTTTTTCTATTTTTTTATTTGCCTTCATACAAATAACAAGCTTTCTTAATTCTTGACTCATATAAAAAATTATATACTTAAAAGACAAAACAATAACAAGTAAAACTGCTAAAAATAACAAAAATCTAAATTTAATAACTTCTAAAGATTTTTCTAATTCTATTGTATCAAATTGATTTTTAATTATAAGTTTATTTGTAAGAGTTTTAAAAAATCCCTGAATAATAGTCGTAATTTCTATAGTATGCTGTTTTAAGTTAATCTTTGATATTATTCCATTATATTTTTGAAAAATATTTAAAACATTTTTACCCAAAGTTTCAAAATTCTTTGATTTTAATATTTTTTGATATTGATTACTCTCTTTTAAAAGTCTATCAAACACATCAAAAGAAATTTTTGTGAGAGCTTTTAAAGAAAGCTTTTTTGAAAATCTATGCTCTAAATTTATTGGATAAATAAGATATTTATCTACAAAATAAAGCTGCATATTTTTTAAATCTTTAAATTTCGCTTTTAATTTATAATAAGTTGTTTGCAATTTTGGATATATATCAATCACATAAGCAATTTGCAAAAGATATTTTTTATCAGGAGAACGTATTAAGAAATATCTTTTAAGATTAAGAGAAGCTATATCTAAATGAACATAAGAGATATCAATTTTTTCTTTTCCTGTAAAAACATTATTTAATACTTTTTTAAAAGCAGGAAAAGTTCCTAAATTATATCCAATATCAGGTTTATAAGAAGCTTTTATAATTTTATAATTTCTATCAATTACAAATACTTCATATTGTCCAGGACCTTTATTCTCTTCATTTAAAAGTTTTGCAATAGTTTTAGGGTCAAATAATTTTATATTTTGATAAAAATGATAAAGAGATTTTAGTGCCTTTATATTAGATTTTAAATTTACTTTAAATTCAATTTCAGCACTGTTTAAAATCGATTTAAATCTATCTCTTATTTGAAAAGTGGCTGAGATATCCTTATTTTTATATATTTTGATTAAATTACATTTCATATAAAGATACTGAAAATAAAGTCCCAAAACGATAATTAGAATTAATAAAACAATCCAAATATTCTTGTTTAATCTAAGCTTCAATTTCAAATCTGTAGCCTATACCAACCACCGTTTTTATATAATTTTTATCAAATTTTTTTCTTATTTCATTAATAAGTTGGCGTAATGGATAATTGTTTTTTTCTTCACCTTCCCATACATATTTTATAATTTTTTTATTAGGAATAGTTTTATTTATATTTTTAAGCAATATATGAAGAAGCATTTTTTCTTTTTTTCTTAAATTCACTCTTTCATTATCTTTAAAAAGTTCCTTTTCATCAAATTTAAATTCATATTCATCAAATATTATATGCTCTTTTTTATTTAATAAATGATTAATTCTAACTTCTAGTTCTTTTATATGAAAAGGTTTTTTTATATAATCATCACAACCATATTCATATGCTTTTTCAAAATAATACTCATCAACATTTGCTGTAATCATTACAATAAAACCATCTGCATATAAATTTCTTATATATTTCACAAGTTCAAGACCGTTAATTCCGGGAATGTTTATATCGATCAAATATAAATCAAAAAATTTTTGTTTAATCTCTTCCAATGCTAAAACACTATTATCTTTTAAAATAACATCAAAACCTTTTGAAGTAAGAATTTTTTTTACGATTTTTGCAAGTTGTAAGTCATCTTCTACGAGCAGCACTTTTAACATATAACCTCTTTTTTCATAATTATATAAAAATTTTATCACATAAATATAAAAGAGATTATAAAAATTTCCCTTTTACTTTATTAAGCATCTCATCTATTTTAGAAGTGTCACTTCCCCCACCTTGTGCAAAATCAGGCCTTCCTCCACCTTTTCCACCAACAATAGGAGCAAATTCTTTAATTAAATCTCCGGCTTTTATATCTTTTACACTGCTTATAGCCACTATCTGCACTTTTCCTTTATTTTCTCCTGCAAGAAAAACTACCAAATTTTCATTACCTTTTAAGTCTCCCGCAATATCTCTAAGATTTGCATTATTAATTCTTTCGATAATGAAATTAATTCCATTTTTTTCAACAGGTTTAAGCTCTTTAACAGCCGCTTTTTGAAGATCTTTAATTTCATCTTTAAGAGATTTTATTTCCTCTTTTTGTTTATTTATAAATGATTTAATATCTTTTGTTTTATTTTCAGCCTTAATTTCTTCTACTAAATTTCTGTAATTTTTAGCATATTTAAAAGCTGCCATCCCAACAACCGCTTCTATTCTTCTAACTCCGGCACTAATACCGCTCTCTTTTGTTATAAAAAATATTCCAATTTCTGCTGTATTTTTAACATGTGTTCCACCGCAAAGCTCAATGCTGTAATCTCCAAATGAAACAACTCTTACAACATTACCGTATTTTTCTCCAAATAAAGCCATAGCACCTTTTTCTTTTGCTTCATCTATACTCATTTCTTCAACTTTTCCCTCAATTCCTCTAGCAATTACACCGTTTACCATATCTTCAATTCTTTCAATTTCCTCTTTTGTAAGTGCTTTTGGATGTGTAAAGTCAAATCTAAGTCTGTTTTCTTCCACTAACGAACCAGCCTGTGTTACATGCTCTCCTAAAATTCTTCTAAGAGCCGCTTGAAGTAAATGCGTAGCTGAATGATGTTTTGCTATTTCTCTTCTGCTTTCATCAACAACAGCTTCAACATCCTCGCCAACTTTTAGTTTTGCATTTTTTACTTTGCTTAAATTTCTTTCATCAAATTTTTTTGTATCAACAACTTCAGCACAAATCTCATCCTCGCACTCTAAAATACCTTTATCTCCAATTTGTCCACCACTCTGGGCATAAAAAGGAGTAACTTCAAGCATTACCCAGCCATTTCCGCTAAGCTCTTTAACTTCATTCATCTCCTCATCAAAAAGAGCTTTTATTTTTGTTTTTAATTTTATATGCTCATAACCTAAAAATTCATTAGCATCATATTTTTCAAGGTCCTTAAGATTTATTTTTGTATCTCCGCTGCCTTTCCAGTTTGCCCTTGCCCTTTCTTTTTGTTCTTGCATTAATTTATCAAATATATCAATATCAACTTTTTTATTTACTTCTCTTAGCATATCTTCGGTTAAATCAAGTGGAAATCCGTAAGTGTCATAAAGTTTAAATGCAACTTCTCCACTGAAAATATTTCCGTTTGTTTTTGCAAGCTCTTCTTTAAACAGAGCCATTCCTTTATCTATTGTCTCAAAGAATCTCTCTTCTTCAAGTTTAATAGAATCTTTAATAGCCTCTTTTTTTTCTATTAACTGAGGATAATGCCCGCCCATTTGATTTACAAGAGTATCTACAATTTTATACATAAAAGGAGTTCTTTGTCCTAAAAGATATCCGTGTCTAACTCCTCTACGAAGGATTCTTCTTAATACATATCCTCTTCCTTCTCTATCGAATCTAACACCCTCGGCTAAAAGAAAACTAACCGCTCTTATATGGTCTGCTATAACTCTATGAGAGGCTCCTCTTTTATCTTTAAAATATTCTTTTCCTGTAATTTCAACTATTCTCTCAAGCAAAGGTCTAAAAATTGAGCTGTCATAATTGCTTGTAACTCCTTCTTTAATAGCCGTAATTCTTTCTAAGCCCATTCCTGTATCGATACTCGGTTTTGGAAGAGGCGTTAAATTTCCTTTTTCATCTCTATTATATTGCATAAAAACCAAATTCCAAATCTCTAAAAATCTATCACCTTCTCCGCCTAAATAATCTTCTTCAGAATTAAATTTTTCTTCCCCTTGATCATAATGAATTTCACTACAAGGTCCGCAAGGTCCTATATCTCCCATTTGCCAAAAGTTATCTTTATCGCCCATTTTTACTATACGCTCTTTTGGAACATATTTTTCCCAGATTTTCCCAGCTTCATCATCACTATCGTGAATTGTAATCCATAATTTATCTTTTTCAAGTTCTAAAATTTCCGTAACAAATTCCCACGCATAAGCAATGGCATCTTCTTTAAAATAATCTCCAAATGAAAAATTACCAAGCATTTCAAACAAAGTATGATGCCTGTTTGTATAACCTACATTTTCCAAATCATTATGTTTTCCACCAGCTCTCATACAAAGCTGTGCTGATGTTGCCCTTGGTGGAATAGGGGCTGGTTTTTCACCTATAAAAATAGGTTTAAAAGGAACCATTCCCGCATTTGTAAAAAGCAAAGTTGGATCATCTGGCACAAGTGGTGCTGAAGAATAAACTTTATGTCCTTTACTTTCAAAAAATTCTAAAAACTCTTTTCTAATATCCATAAAAGGCCTTTTTTGGTAAAATTTTATCTAAATTGTAAAAAAGAGTAAATATGTATAAAAAAGAGCTTGATATTTTAGAAAAAAAAGACCGCCTAAGAAAACGAAAAATCTATGAAAACATAATTGATTTAGCAAGCAATGATTATTTGTGTTTATCTGAAAATAAGAAAATAGCAAAAAAAGCGTTTGAAGAAGTTTTAAAATATAATTCACACTCAGCTAAAGCCTCTATGCTAGTAAACGGTTATCATCCACTTCATAAAAAACTTGAAAATTATCTAAAAGAATTAAATAATTTTGAAGAAGGGATTATTACAGGCAGTGGCTTTTTAGCCAATATGGCTTTATTTGAGTTAGTAAGAAAAAGTGATTTAGCTTTAATTGACGAAGAATATCACGCAAGCGGAATTGTAGGAAGTAAATTAAGTTCTGGAAAAATAAGGTTTTTTAAACACAATGATATAAACGATTTAAAAGTAAAGAGCAGGGATTACAAAAATTTTAAAAGGGTTTTCGTTTTTAGTGAAGGTGTTTTTTCTATGATGGGCGATAAAGTAAAAAAAGAGATAACCGATTATGCCCAGGAAATAGGCACACTTATAATAGACGAGGCACATAGTGTCGGAACTTGTGGAGAAAATCTGCTTGGCATTACAGAAGAATATAATCTAAATCCAAATAAAACAATCAAACTAGGAACACTTGGTAAAGCCTTAGGAAGCTATGGTGCTTATATTTTGGCAAATAAAGAGATAATTCATTTTTTACTAAATAAAGCCAAAAGTATTATCTACACAACAGCCCTAAGCCCTGTTGATTCAATATTAGCTTATTATTCACTCAAAGAGATACAAAACAATATAAATTTTTATAAAAAACAAATAAATGATAAAATGTTAATGTTTAATTCAAACTCTTTAATTAAAATAATTCCTTCAAAAGATATAAAAACATTACTTGAAAAACAAAGGAATCTTTTAGAAAAAAATATTTTAATAGGAGCGATAAGACCCCCTACTGTAAAAAAGCCTATTTTTAGACTTATTTTAAGGATATGTATAAACAATGAAATTATTAAAAAAACGATTCAATGTATGGAAAAAGAATGACTAAAAAACTTTTAACCTTTTTTATAATATTAAGCATTTTAATTGCTATTGGTATATCTATTTATATCTATAAATTTTATGAATCAATAAAATTCAATGCAGATAAAATTATCTATTATAATCCCCCCCAATCAGCCCTGTTTTATGACAGAAACGGAAATTTACTTGATATACGATATTCAAAGCAAAATAGACTTTATGTCAAATATAAAAACATACCTCCGAGAGTAATAGAAACACTCTTAGCAACAGAAGACACATCATTTTTTGAAGAAAATTGGGGAATTAATATTAATGCTATTATAAGAGCTTTTATTACAGATATTAAAGCAGGCAAAAAAGTGGAAGGCGCTTCAACTATTACACAGCAGTTAGTCAGAAATATTTATTTAAGCAGAAAAAAAACAATAAAAAGAAAACTTGAAGAAATAATAATTTCTATGGAAGTATCTCATATGCTAACAAAAGAACAAATTTTAGAAAGATATCTAAATCAAATATTTTTTGGTAATCACTATTACGGAATAAAAACAGCCTCTTTAGGATATTTTCATAAAAATTTAAAAAATTTAACTTTAAAAGAAATAGCAATGCTAATTGCTCTTCCTAAAGGGCCTAGTTTATATGACCCTATAAGACATTATGAACTTAATTTAAAAAGAGCAAATTTAATCTTAAAAAGAATGTATCTTTTAGGATGGATAAGCCGGGAAGAATATGAAACAGCTATTATGCAAAGACCAAAAGTATATAAAAAAATGCTCATTCCAAAAGCTCCTTATGCAGTGGATGAGGCTATAAGAAGACTTATAAATAAATATCCAGACTTATTAACTAAAGGTTATAAAATAGTCCTTACAATAGATTTACCAACCCAAAAACTCGCAAAAGAAACTCTAAAATGGAATTATAAAAGACTTCTTAAAATGAACCCTAATTTAAATCCAAAGCAATTAAACGGAGCTTTAATAACAATTAATCAAAAAAACGGTGAGGTTTTAGCTATTGTAGGAGGAGTTAATTATAAACAAAGTAAATTCAACCGTGTTACTCAATCAAAAAGAGGTTTAGGCAGTAGTATTAAACCTTTTGTATATCAAATAGCATTAAATGAAGGTTATAATCCTGGAACATTAATCCCTGATATGAACAGAAAATTCAAACTTACTAATAACACAAATAAAAAATACTGGATGCCAAAAGATTTTGAAGATGACACATTAGGACTTGTAAGTTTAAGATATGCCCTTACTCACTCATTAAATCTAGCTACAATAAATCTTGCCATGCAAGTGGGAATTGGAAAGATAATAAAAAATTTATATAAATTCGGTTTTGATAAAATGCCAAGAAACTTATCTATCGTTATAGGCAGTATAGGTGAAAGTCCTTGGAAAATGAGCCAGCTTTACACTATTTTCAGTAACTACGGAATAGAATCAAAAGTCCATTTAATAAAACAAATTTCGATTCCTAGAGAAAATTTTCAAATAGATATAAAACCTCAATTTAAAAAAATTGAGCCATCTTATCAAGCTTATTTAATTACAAATATTTTAGAAGATGTCGTAAAAAAAGGAACAGGAAGATACGCATATTTAAAAGGGATTCAAATAGCCGGTAAAACAGGAACAACAAATAAAGATATAGATGCCTGGTGGTGTGGCTATACACCTAATAGTGAAACAATTATATGGTTTGGTAATGATAATTCAACATCTCTTGGGAAATGGATGACAGGAGGAAGGGTTTCAGCACCTGCTTTTAGATATTATTATAAAAGACTTCTAAAAATTCATCCGGAATTAAAAAGATATTTTCATATTCCAAAAGAAGTAAAAACCTATCTTTTGCCAAACGGGCAAAAAGAGCTGTTTACTCCCTTATCTCCTCCTCCAAAACAAAAAGCCTTAAATGAAGTCCCTGTTTTTTAAAAAACTTCATTCATAGCTATAAGTTTTTTTATTCTTTTAATAACCTCTTCTTTACCAAGCACACTAAGAAGTGCGGCTAAATCAATTCCTTTTGTATCTCCTACCGTTGCAATTCTAAGAGGAGGCATTAAAAATTTTGGTTTAATTTCTTTAATTTCCAAAAATTCGTGCATAACATCGTGCCAATCGGTTGGAATATTAAGCTTTTTATCTTTTATAAACTCTACAAAATCTTTAAGATTAACAATTACTTCATCTTTAATAAATTTTTTAACGGCTTTTTCATTATACTCACTTGGCTCATTTAATATTTTTTCTATTTCCGCCGCCATTTCTTTTAGGGTTTTAACTCTTTCTTTAAGCTCATCTATTAAAATTTCTTTTTTATCGTGATTAACAATATCAATTCCAAAATCATCTCTAAGTAAAATTTCAAGTCTTTCATTAGAAGAATTTTTAATATAATGGGAATTTAGCCAGTCAAGTTTTTCTTTATTGAATCTACTTGGAGCTTTATTTATGTCTTTTGGGTCAAAAAGTTTTATCATTTCATCCATACTGAAAATTTCTTGGTCCCCATAACTCCAACCAAGTCTTACTAAAAAGTTAAGCAAAGCTTCTGAAAGATATCCCTCTTTTTTATACTCCATTACATCAACAGCACCATCACGCTTACTCATTTTTGCACCTTTTTCATTATGAATCATAGGCACATGGTAAAATTTAGGCACTTCCCATCCAAACGCTTCATAAATTAAAATCTGTTTAAATGTATTTTTTAAATGGTCATCTCCTCTAATAATATCCGTCATTCCCATATCGTGGTCATCTACCACAACAACGAAATTATATGTAGGCGTCCCGTCACTTCTAGCTATTACCAAATCATCCATTTCACTCGCATCTACACATTGAAGCCCTTTAACCCCGTCTTCAAAACATATCTTTCCACTTAAAGGTGCTTTAAATCTAATAACAAAAGGTAAATCAAGCTCCCCTTCAAAATCTCTATATTTTCTAATATCAATACTAGGAGTTTCACCTTTCATTTTTGCTTCTCTAATAGTTTCAAGCTCTTCTTTTGTCAAATAACATTTATAAGCAAATCCTTTTTCTAAAAGAGAATTAATAAGTTTTTTATAAATATCAAATCTTTCACTTTGAAAAACTATTTCATCATCGTAATTTAAATTTGTCCAATTAAATGCTTTTATAATTGCCTCTACCGCTTCTTGTTTGTTTCTTGAAAGGTCGGTATCTTCAATTCTAAGTCTAAATTTTCCTTCATTTTTTCTAGCCCAAAGCCAGTTAAAAAGTGCGGTCCTAAGACCTCCTATATGCAAATATCCTGTCGGAGAAGGTGCAAAACGAGTAACTACCATTTAAATCCTTTTTTATAAAATTATATCAAAACCGAGAGCTGTTGAATACTATAACTTTAAAGCTAAAAATATGACAGCTCAGTGCTTCATTTTACTTAAGCAACACTCAAATTTTGCTAAAAATTACAAACGACAAGCGCCCCTTACGGGGTAAGTGTAATTTTTTTAACGCAAAATTTTCGTTAAATTCCGCAACGCTATCATATTTTTACTTTTTCATTATTGAATTTTTGTATAATTCAATAATCCTGTATCAAAACCTTTTTTGAATATATTTAATTCCAAGCATTGTTACAATAACTTCCAAAACAGCAGCTGTTACAACAACAGTAAACCAGTAATCATCCAACACTTTATTTTGATATGCAAGAGTTGCAATGGCAATTAAAAGAGTAAGAGGCATTGAAAGTGAAAATCCAAAAAGAATGGTGTTTTTTAATTTAAGCTCTTTAAAAAACAAAAATGAGCTTACAACCCTTAAAAAAATCATCAAAAATGTCAAAATAAGAGCATCTTCAATAAGTTTAAAAGAAATAAAACTTAAATCAAGAGCGCTTCCAACATGAACAAAAAATATAGTAATCAAAAATCCAAATCCAAAAGGAGCCAGTTTATGTTCCAAATCTTTATTGTGTTCAAAAAATGTACTTAAAAAAACACCTACTATAAAGGCTCCCAATACAACATCCAAATGTAATAAAAGCATAATTGATATCATAATAAAAAACATACTAATAGCAATTCTTACATCTTGAAAATATTTATCATTTCCCGGCATTATATAAATTTTAAGCTTTGGAAACCACCAAAAAAGAGTCCTTAAAAATAAAAACCCAACACCCAAAACAACTAAAAACAAAAACAGCATTCCTATATTAAATAAAAGTTTTTTACCAAGTCCAAATTCAAAATAACCACTCACAATAGTTAACACCAAAATAGATAAAAGCTCACCCAAAACACCTATTTTTATAGCCAAATCAAGCCAGGGCTGTTTGCCTATTTCCTGCTGAATTGAGAGCATAAGGCCAATGGATATCAACGGTAGAATAACTATAAAAATAACCGAATATTTAAAAATGAATACAGAAGCAATACTTAAAAAATATAATATAAATAAAAATAAAAAACCTTTTATAAACACTGATTTATCAAGCTTTAAAAGATTTCTTAAATTTACTTCCATTCCTGCTAAAAGCATTAAATATAAAAATCCGACTTCCGCTAAAACATTAAACATTTCATTATGATGAAAAAGTCCTAAAAGTTTTGCAACCGCCCCTAATGTTATTTCAACCATTGCAATAGGAAGTTTTAATATATTGCTCAAAAATGGAGAAACAAGTAAAATTCCCGCTAATGTAAAAATTAATACAAAATCAGCACTCATTCGCTACTTTAAACCCTTCTTTTTTTAAAATTTCTATATCTTTATCCACTTTTTCACCTTTTGTAGTCAGATAATCCCCTATTACTATAGCATTTGCACCGAATTTTAATCCTTGTGTAAAATCTTTACCAAAAACAATTTCTCTTCCACCTGCAATCATTATAATGGAACTTTTAAAGTTTTCTCTAAAAAGTTTTATTATTTTAAGTGCCATTTGTTTATTGTGTGTGGCTTTTATAGGCAGTTTTTCATTTTCTATAAAAAAATTTAGTGGAATCCCTACTGGATTTAGTTTTTTTAGTGACTTTAAAAGAGATTCTCTATCCTTTTCACTCTCTCCAAGTCCAAAAATACCTCCGCTACAAAGTCTAAGTCCCACAGACTTTACATTTTCACACGTCTCAAACCTCTCATCCCAAGAATGGGTTGAACAGATATTAGGATAAAACTCTTTGCTTGTTTCTAGATTATGATTATAAATACTAACCCCCGCTTTTTTAAGCTCTTTTAACGCTTCCTTGCTAGCTGTTCCGTTACATGCAATAATTTTTATATCAACTTCCTTTAAAACCGCCTTAGCAGCCCTAGACACATATTCAAGCGTTTTGTCATCGAGTCCTTTTCCACTTGTAACAAGACAAAATCCGAACGCTTTATTTTTTTTAGCCAGTTTTGCCTCATTTACTATTGTTTCAATACTTTTTTCTTTAAATCTTTTAATATCAGCTCCCCATTTTACGCTTTGAGTACAAAACTTACAATCCTCCCTGCACGCTCCTGAGCGGATATTTGATATTGCACATAAATATATCAAAACAAAAATTCCTTAATCTTAGTTTTCCATTCGCTCTCTCCTACTTTTCTGTAAAAAAGAGTGACTAAATAGCCGTTTTCTTTAATATCAAGTGTCATACAAGTAGAAAAGCCGTGGTCTCTTGCACAAACTTCTCCTGGATTTAATATTAAATTTTTGCCGTTAAAACTCATATCGACATCGTGTGTATGTCCATAAAC
>JALUWM010000001.1 GCA_027019465.1 Campylobacterales bacterium | reverse complement strand
TATTCCTTCCTTAATCTTTAACTATTTAATTCTAAAAGTGTCTGGAACTTGATTGAACCACTTATTTTTATTATCTCTTCTCTCATATTTTAATCCTAAATTATTATTATCTGGTTTTTTATTTAATGAAATTTTTTTTAAATAATATAGGATGCATATTTTATGCATGGAAAAATGGAAAAAATTTAAAAACTTATTGATAGGCACTCATTAAAATACTCTTTTGTAATGCAATGAATACTGCCGTGTTGTCTAATTAAAATATTTGCATTAATAGGAATTATTTCTCTATCAAAAATCTCTTTAAATAAATCAATTACAAATTTATCTTTTTTATCTTCATATATTGGCAAAATTACGGCTTCATTTGTTATAAGAAAGTTGGCGTAAGTTGCAGGAAGTCTTTCTTTTTCATAATATTTTGGGCTTGGAAGAGGTAACGGTATTAGGTTGAAATTTGTTTTTTTAAGTTCTTCTTCCATTTTTTTAAGCTCATTATAATGAATATCGTTTTTATCTTCGCATTTGCAGTAAACTATTGTATCTTTATTCACAAATCTAGCGAGTGTGTCTATATGAGAATCGGTGTCATCTCCTTCTAAAAAGCCGTTATTTAGCCAGATAATTTTTTTTACAAAAAGCTCTTTTTTAAGGAAATTTTCTATTTCTTCTTTATTTATTGGATAATTTCTGTTTGGCTCTAATAGACACTCACTTGTAGTTAATAAAACTTCTTTGTTTGTATCAATACTTCCGCCTTCTAGCACAAAATTGTAACTTTTATAAATGTTAAAAATTTTTCTAGAAATTAAATTATCGTAATTTGCTGGAAATTTTAATCCCCAGCCGTTGAATTTAAAATCAAGAAGTTTAATTTCGTTGTCAATTTTTACGCTTATAGCTCCAAAATCTCTAGCCCACGTGTCGTTGTTTTTTACTTTTTTGAATATAAAATTTTTGTGATTAAGATGTTTTATTGTGTTTTCATCTTCATAGCATATTAAAACTTTTTGATATTGAGCTATTGCGTAGGCTATTTGGGTGAAAGTTTTAATTGCTTCATCTAAACAGCAGTTCCAATCGGTGTTTTTATGTGGAAAAACAAGTTGGACGAATTCTTGTTTTTCCCATTCCGGTAATAAATAGTTCATTTTTTTTCTTTAAACTGTGTTAAAAAGCATATTTTTTATCTCTTCAAAATTAAATAATTCTTTTGGAGATTGTTTTAAGAAATTTTCCATAGCTTCTTTTCTTGCAATTGCTTCATCAAGTTCTGGATCGCTTCCTTTTTGATAGGCTCCAATTCTTAGTAAAACTTCATTTTCTTTAAGCAAAGCGTATAGCTTTTTGAATTTTCTAGCCTTAGCTAAATGCACATCATCAACAACATTTCCCATAACCCTGCTGGCTGATTTTAAGATGTTTATAGGTGGATAAATTCCCATATCGGTAAGTTCTCTATCTAAAATTATATGTCCATCAAGAATACTTCTTGCCTGGTCTGCTATCGGGTCGGCAGAGGTGTCGTCACCTTCAACTAAAACAGTAAAAAATGCCGTAATACTTCCTTTGCCTTCTTCTTTTCCGGCTCTTTCCATTAATTGCGGTAAAATCATAATAGAGCTTGGAGGATAACCTTTACTAGTAGGCGGCTCTCCCATTGCAAGTCCTATTTCCCTTTGTGCCATTGCAAAACGGGTAACGCTGTCCATTATAAAAAGAACGCTTTTATTTTGGTTTTTAAAATATTCGGCCACTGCCATAGCACTAAATGCCCCGTATTTTCTCATTAAAGCTGAATCATCACTAGTAGCGGCAATTATTACCGTGTTTGTTAAATCGTTATTTAAATTATCGTGTATAAATTCCGGAATTTCCCTGCCCCTTTCTCCAATTAATGCAATAACTTTAATATCGGCTTTACTTCCTTTTACAATCATTCCCATTAAAGTTGATTTACCAACTCCACTTCCTGAAAAGATTCCAAGCTTTTGACCAAGCCCGCACGCTAAAAGTGCGTCAATAGATTTTACACCTGTTGGAAAAATTTCATTTATAATTCCTCTTTTAAGAGGAGAAATTGGTTTTTTCATAATGTCTATTTTTTCTCTAAAAATAATAGGTTCTTTATCATCCATAGGTTTCATAAACGGGTCAACAACCCTTCCTAAAAGTCCATCCCCTACTGAAATTTGCATTCCGTTTTCATCCAGATAGACTTTGTCGTTTATTTTTATGCCTTCGGTAAAGCTAAATGGAGTTATTGTAAATTCATCTTTACTTACAGAAGTTACCATTCCAAGAGTTTCTTTGTTTTTTGTTTTAATTTTTACCAAATCTCCAATAGAAACGGTTAACTTATGGGCAATTATATTTATAGGATTTATTTGTTTAACAAAACCAAAAGGTTTTGAGAGAGGTTTTTGTTTTATTTTATCTTTTATATTTTTTAAAGGCATTAGAAATGGTTTTGAATTGGAGCGTTTATAATATTAAAAAATTCTTCTCTTGTTTTTTCTTCTAGGAAAATTCCTCTAAGAGCTGAGCTTGAAGTGTATGAATATTTGCTCTCAACCCCTCTCATTTCCATACACATATGTCTGGCATGTATCACAACTCCAACACCTTTTGGTTTTACAACATCCATTATTGCGTCGGCTATTTGTTCTGTTAATTGTTCTTGAATTTGAAGGCGTCTTGCAAATACATCAACCATTCTTGGAATTTTAGAAAGTCCTACAACTTTTTTATCCGGAATGTACGCCACATGAACCCTTCCAAAAAACGGCAGAATATGATGCTCACACATAGAATAAAATTCTATATTTCTGACAACTACCATTTCATTGTTTGTGCTTTCAAACAAAGCATCGTTTAATATAACTTTTGGATCTTTAAAATATCCTCCACAAATATACTCAAAAGATTTTGCCACTCTTTTTGGTGTTTTTACCAAACCTTCCCTGTTTGGATCTTCGCCTATGGCTTTTAATATCTCTTTTGTAGCATTTTCTATAGCTTTTAAATCAACACTCATTGTTATCCTTTAAATTTTTTGGTATTATACACTTAAAAAAAGGAAATGTTTATGGCAAATATTGAAAAATTAGATTCTGCTAATAGTATAATTAAAGAGACTATAAAAAATCAAGACTTAGAAGCAAAAAAAGATAAAATTGCGAAAAAAATAGCAAAAACTGCTAAAATTCAAGGTTTTAGACCTGGAAAAGTGCCTGTAAAAGTAGTTAAAAAAATGTATGGTGAAGATATTAAAAGAGATGCTATTAATGAATTGGTTAGAAAAATTATTGATAATGGGATTAAAGAATTAGGTGTAGAAGAAATTTTAGGTGAGCCTGAAATTATTAAATTTGATGAAAATGATAATGGGATTGATGTAGAAATTAAAGTTTATACAAAACCAGAAATTAAAATAGAAGAAGAGTATCTTGAATGTGTGCCGCCTGTAGAAGTTCCAGAAGTAACTGAAGAAGAAATTAATAAAGAACTTGAAGAACTTGCAAAAGCTGAATCTGAAACTAAGGTATCAAATAAAGAAGTTGCCCAAAAAGGCGATATAACTGTAATTAATTTCAAAGGTTATATTGATGGAAAACCTATGGAAAATGGAAGTGCGGAAGATTATCCTCTTGAGCTTGGAAGTAATTCTTTTATTCCCGGGTTTGAAGAACAAATTGAAGGAATGAAAGTAGGAGAGACTAAAAGAATTAAAGTTAAATTCCCTGAAAATTATGGAGCAAAAGAGATTGCAGGAAAAGAGGCTGAATTTGATGTAACACTTCAAGAAATTCAAGAAAAAGTTCCTGCTGAAATTAATGATGAATTTGCTAAAAAATATTTAGGTGATGAAAATGCTACTGTTGAAACTTTAAAAGAATATATTAAAAATAATATAGAAAATAGAAAAACAGCTGAAGTTTTCGCTCCTAAAAAAGAAGAAATTTTAGAATGTTTAGTTAAAAAATATGAAATTGATATTCCAGAAGGTATTGTAGAAAAAGAAGTTGATGTAATGGTAAATAATGAAGCGGCAAAATTAAGCCCGGCTGAAATTAAAGAACTTCAAGGAAATGTTGAAAAACTTGAAGAATTTAGAAATAAATTTAAAGATGAGGCAAAAGACAGAGTAAAACTTACATTTATTATCGACGAAATTGCAAAAAAAGAGAATATTGAAGTAAATGATAATGAACTTACTCAAGTAATCTATTATGAAGCACTAATGCAAGGACAAAATCCACAAGATTTAATTAAATATTATGAAGAAAATAATATTTTACCAGTTCTTAAAATGAATTTAGTGGAAGAAAAACTTCTAAATAAACTTTTAGAAGATAAAGCTAAAGGAGAATAATGAGTTTACTTATTCCAACCGTTATAGAAAAAACGGGAAGAGGCGAGAGAGCTTATGATATCTACTCTCGTTTACTTAAAGATAGGATTATAATGCTTCAAGGTGAAATAAATGATCATGTATCAAGTCTTATCGTTTCACAACTTTTGTTTTTAGAAGCTGAAAATCCTGAGAAAGATATTTATCTTTATATTAATTCCCCTGGGGGTGTTGTAACAAGCGGTATGGCTATTTATGACACAATGAATTATATTAAGCCTGATGTTGTAACAATTTGTATGGGACAAGCTGCTAGTATGGGATCTTTTTTGCTTAGCAGTGGGGAAAAAGGCAAAAGATTTGCTCTTCCACATGCTAGAATAATGATTCATCAGCCTCTTGGAGGTGCTCAGGGTCAGGCTACTGATATTGAGATTCACGCAAAAGAGATTTTAAGAATGAAAAAAGAGCTTAATACAATATTAGCAGCCAATACAGG